>DATBXT010000164.1:0-7244 GCA_036514115.1 Gemmatimonadaceae bacterium | reverse complement strand
CTCGAGGGCGAGGAGTTGTTTTTCGCCCACGTCCATTTGATGGGCGGACCGGCGCCCGTCCGTCGCTATCTGCCTGATCTCATCGACCGTGTATGGAAAGGAAAGATCAATCCCGGCAAAGTCTTCGACCTCTCGCTGCCGCTCGATCAGGTGGCGGAAGGCTACCGCGCGATGGACGAGCGTCGCGCGATCAAAGCGCTGTTGCTGCCCTAGCGCTGATTCCGCGCGAACTTCTTGTGCCCTTTTCGAAACAGGCTCTCGGCGGTTTTCCAGCCGTGGCTGCCCTTGGGCGTGAACTTCTTCCCGCGCTGCTCGTTGTAGTTCACGAAAAACTTTTCCAGCTGCGTGATGAGTTCTTCCGGCAGGTCTGACAAAGTTTTCGTCTTCTTGTAGAGCGGCGACTCAGGCGATACTCCTATCAGCCGGTCGTTCTGCTCGATCTCGTCGTCGTCTTCGGTCTGCTCGCCGGTAATTACTCCGATGAGGCGCGTAGGTACTACCGTGCCCGGTGCCAGCGGGTGATCCATTAACAGCAGGACGTCGAGCGGATCGCCATCGTCTCCCATTGTGCTGGGGATGAAGCCAAAGTCGAACGGGAACGTCGATCCCTCAGGCATAATTGCGCCGAGCTTGAACGTGCCGAGCTTCTCGTCGTACACGAGCTTGTGGGGCGACCCCTTCGGAGTCTCGACCACGACATGGTAAAGTCCGTCGTCGTCTTGCGGGGGAAGTTTGTCGAGAGTTGGCGATTTCTTCGGCAAGTCTGATCGTTGAAAAATTGTTTAGTCAGTTCCAGATCGAGGATTTCTTGGCCCAGGTGGTGTCCTGGTACCGTTCCTTGAACGCGTTAGCGGTGTTCTTCAGGAACGTCGGGTCGTGCGTTCCCTTGTACCTGGAGACGCCGGCCCAATAAAGCGCTTCAGGGCCCGCGTCAGCGTTCGGAAATGTGTCGACGATTTCCCGAAACCGTTTCTCAGCGTCGTCCCACTGCTGCGCCGCGAATGCGATCTGCGCCCTGCCCAGCATGAGCTGGGAGAGAAAATCATCGTTGGGAAGGAATCCCTCGATTCGGTGACGCTCCGCTCCATCTGAATCCAGCTCGAGTATGGTCGGCGTCCAGTGCGCGCCGTATTTCTCGCCGTACTTCTGGAACAGCTGCGAATCGTCCTTCACGTGCACTCTCGCCGGACTGAAGTTCTCGTTGACGAACTTCACGACTCGTTCATCCGGCCACACCTCGGCATCCAGCCGAGCACATCCTCCTCACATCGGCGCGGCGCTGAAATCGAGTAGAACCGGTTTCTTCTGTTGTCCTGCTTCAGCGAGGACGTTGTCGACGTCGTGGCGAAATTGGATTTCCATGGTCACTACCTCCGCCTGCCATAAATGCAAATGGCCGACCATCCCGGGACCGGAAGGCAGAGGTGCCGCAAGGCCTCTTGACGCCCGGGAACGCCGATCCTATACTTAAGCGACCACTTAAGTATAGAGGCATTAAAATGACCGCCGTCAGCGCACGTCAAGAACTGGAGACCACCATGACAAAGCCGTCCGTCACCCATGCCACTTACGTCATCGAGCGTACGTATCCGGTATCGCCGGCGCGAACGTTCGATGCCTTCTCCGATCCCGAGAAGAAGCGGCGCTGGTTTGCGGGGTACCGCGCGCCGGCGGGCGACTTCGAGATGGACTTTCGCGTCGGCGGCCGGGAGCGCACCCGCAGCATCATCGATGGCGGTCCGTACAAAGGAACCGTGCTCACCAACGAGACCGTGTATCAGGACATCGTTCCCGACAAACGGATCGTCTTCGCCTACTCCATGCTCCTGGGCGATCGCCGCATCTCTGCGTCGCTCGTCACGGTGGAGCTAATTCCGAAAGGCGATGGGACCAACCTGATCTTTACTGACCAGGGCGCCTACTTCGAGGGAGCGGATGGTGTCGAGATGAGGCGCCAGGGCTGGGAGCACATCATCGACCGGCTCGAGAAGGAAACCCGCTGAATGGCGCTGCCCGTCCGCGTCGAGCGCGCGTTCGACGCATTCGGCGATCACACCCGGCGGAAAATCGTCGAGCGATTGAGTCGCGGACCGGCTTCGGTCAGTGAGCTGGCGAAGCCGCTCGATGTGTCGCTCGCCGCGGTGACCCAGCACCTCCAGGTACTGACTCGCAGCGGACTCGTGCGCACTGAAAAGGTCGGACGCGTTCGAACGTGTCACCTCGACCCCGCCGGACTCGACATCGTCGTCGATTGGATCGGAGAGTGTCGCGCGATGTGGGAACGCAGACTCGATCGTCTTGGAGAGCTACTCGTCGAAGGCAACTGATGGGGCCGGGCGACATCGCTCGGCCTCACTAGTCCCCGATTACCCGCACATCCCGGCGCGTCGAGAGCTCGTGTCGCCGTGGCACAGCCAGTCCCACAGCGCGACGGCACCGCCGACCAGTACGAAGCCTGTCGCCGCTCCATACAACGCGTCGCCGGCGACGCTGTGCCCGGGGTCGGTGTTCGATTGACCAGCGGCTGCGAACAACGCTGCACCGCCGGCTGCGCCAACGAGTCCCCATTTC
The DNA here is from genome assembly GCA_036514115.1 of Gemmatimonadaceae bacterium. GTDB lineage: Bacteria > Gemmatimonadota > Gemmatimonadetes > Gemmatimonadales > Gemmatimonadaceae > UBA4720. The sequence goes on along the minus strand of DATBXT010000164.1, from coordinate 4,673 downwards.
ACCCAGCGCGGCATTCCGCCCGAGTCGGCCATCATGACGCCGCCATGTGCGGCTGCGCTTGGAACGCGGTGCGATTGAACGCCGAGTGGCGCTGCGCGCTGGGCAAGCGCGGGCGCGCCCATGAACAGAAGGAGGAACGCGGGAACGACCAGTTGGAAACTTCGGAGCATGGGTCTCATCATTTACCGGACGTGGGTGGGGTCGGCGCGATCGATGCTGAGGCCGATCGGGGATGGGGCTGAGCGAGCCCAATGATGCAGCAGACGCACTCCCGGCGGATAGGCGGGCAGGCGCCACTTTGGTTGCGGAAACTGTAATGCGCCGCCAGTATATCGGTCCATCGCCCGACTAAAGAGGTCCGTATGAAAATTTTGAATCTCGCGACGCTTGCGATCCTGGCGCCGATCTGCCTCGCTGCGCAGCAACCGACCGCACCCGCGGCACCCGTCGCCAATCCGATCACCGCTTCCTTCAAGGCGCGAATCGGCAATCTGAACCGCAATGTCAGCGCGGCTTTGGATTCCATCCCGGAATCGAAGTACAGCTACAAGCCGACGCCGGTGCAGATGACAATCGGCAACATCGCTCAGCACGTCGCCAGCGATAATTATTTCTTCTGCAACACCTTCGGCACCATGAAGGCCACGCGCGCAGCCGATGAGAGTACCGCTGCGGATTCGGTCAAAGCGGCGTGGCCGAAAGCGAAGCTGATGGCGAACCTCAAGGAATCCTTCGCCTTCTGCGACAAAGCGATCGAGCAGGTGGATGACAAGACGCTCGCCGATCAGGTCACCATCACGTTCGGTGGGAATTCGCGGACGGTGACGCGCTCAGGGATGGTGCTGCTGCACGCGCTCGATCTCGCGGATCACTACAGCCAGCTCGCGAATTACATGCGTCTGAACAATCTGGTGCCGCCGACGGCCCTGCCGAGACCGCGCACGCCGTGAGCTAGCGCTCGATACCAGCCACAGCCTTCTGGGCAAGGCGATACGCGACGTCGAGCGCCGAATCGGCCTCGACCGCGACATCGGGCTTCACGCCCACGCCTTCCCAGTTGGTTTTGGTGATCGGGTTGATCGCGCGCCCGGTCGGCACGAAGAGCGTCATACCATATGGTAGTGGGACTGGTCCGCCGGGGTTGGCGCCACCGCCTGTCGTCTCACCGACAATCTTCGCGCGCTTGAGAGTCTGCAGGTCGTACGCGAACTCCTCCGCGCCGGAAAAGGTTCTCGAGCTGGTGAGAATGAAAACGGGCTTGTCAGGTCCGAGCTTGGTGCCGCTCACTCCGGGCTGAGTATAGAAATCGTCGGTGCGGTTGACGGGTCGGAAGTACAACGAGTTGAGCAGCACCGGCTTGGCGCCGAACATGTAGCTGGCGATGAGCGCGACGGTGCGCGGTGAGCCACCACCGTTCGCGCGCAGATCGAGGATCACGCCTTTCGCATCTGCAGCCGCGCTCATGACGCGACTCGTCTCGTCAGCGACAACTTCCGGCGGACGACCGAAGCTCAGGATCTCGATGTAGGCGATGTCACCGGGCAACCGTCTGGTGCGACCGAACGTGCCCGTCGGCGCGTCGAACAGACGCATCGAACCAGCCGGGGGTGCGGCGCCAACGCCGACGCGCAGATGCTTATCGTGACCGAGCTCCTGCAAGTCCCTCGTCAGCAGACGCGCGAACGAGGACGGGTCGTTGGCAGCGTCGAACTCGCCTTTCTCCACGCGCGAACGCAGCTCCTTATTGACCATGGTCGCGACGTCGGGAAACACATATCCATCGTTCAGCGCGCGCGCGATCGAATCGATAACTGCTCGGCGCTGTTGAGGAGTCAGCGAAGCGTCATCCGTTTGAGCGCGCGCTTGGGAGGCCGCCGCGGTTCCACAGACGAATAAAAGCATGAGTAATCGACGGATCATCGAATTCTCCGGTGCCGCCGGATGGGCGAAGCGCGGCTATGATTTCAGACGACAGATGGGCTGCACCTGCAACGGTGCGGTGGGATGGGCTACCGGGCAAAAACGCAGATTGGGTGCCGCGCAGGAGCACTTCGCGCGGTCGCTCGGTGACGAACAAATGATGCAGTAATCACCACCAGCGGGAATAGTCCGGGAGGCGGTCGTAGAGTGAACGCAGCATGCGACGGGTGCGTGCGACGCGTTCGCTCCAGAAGCGATGAAGAGCGGACATCCATGTAAATGACATCCGCTCAACGTTCGCTTCTGTGCTTTTGTTTTCTATGGCAATTCGCGCCACTCCCGGCGCGAGGGCGTCACCGCCGGGTCAAGCCGTGCGCGTCGAGCCAGTAATAGAGCTCGTCGATCCAGTGGTCGCTGCTCGTCCCCTGCTTTTTCATTCCGAAGCCATGACCGCCGGCGTTGAAGATGTGCGCCTCCGGCTCGCTCCCCGAAGTAATCAGCGCCCGATGGAATCTCACCACCGTCTCCAGCCCGACGAGATCGTCCTGTGCCCACGCCATGAAAATCGGCGGCAGCTTCGCGGGAATTGTCGGCAGCGCTCCATAGGGCGCGCCATAGATCAGCGCCGCGAAGTTTGGGCGCGCGCCCGCGTCCGGATTCACGAGCGCCGCAGTCGCGACCATCGCACCCGCCGAGAAGCCCATGAAGCCGATGCGATTCGGATCTACCCGCCATTCGGCGGCGTGCTCGCGAACGACCTTGAGCGCCTGGATTCCGTCAGCCATCGCGTAGCGTCCGGCTGTATCGAGATCCAGCTCCGGCGGCGCGTTCATATCGTTGCCGAGCTTCGCGATGAGCCGGTACTTGAGCACGAACGCGGCGATTCCTTTCGCCTGCAGCCACTTCGCCGCGTCAGTCGCCTCGATGTCGATCGGCAGCGCGACGAACGCACCACCCGGCGCGATGATCACTCCGGTGCCGCTCGCCTTTCCTTTCGGCAGGTACGCAGTAAGTGTCGGAGTCACGACGTTGAAGAGCACCCTTCCGACGGGGGTGTTGTCGATTTTGCTCTCGGTTCGAGTCCAACCTTCCGAGCCGGGCGCGGTTCCGGGCCAGACGTTCACGACCTGTTGCGACTGAGCAAGGCTCGTTATGCAGGCGAGGGCGAGCGCGTAGGACGGTAGGTGGCGGAGCATGGTTTCCCCGTTGGATGATTCCATTTAGGGAATCGCCACCGCGCCGGCAGCGCAACTGCACGAAAGTGGGTTGTGCCCTTAATGGCGCTGAGAGACGTCCCGGCGTCGTGAACTCACCCACTCGCAACTAGACTTCTCACTGCTGGCACCCGTTCCTGTTGCAGTTCTTACGTGGTTCTTGCCGATCTAGTCGTTTTGTGCAAGTGTAAAGACACATGCGCACAAAACAACTGATCGGCCCTCGCTCGGGCTCGACGTCCGCCGACCTGAACCGCTCCTCCGGCCACTTCCGCCGTCTTCCGGACGACCTCCTTCGCGACGCTTCGACTCGTCTCGGTGTGATGTCGATGCTCTTCGCGGTCCTCTGGGTGCTCGGCACAGTCGCGGGTCACATCGCACTCCATGTCACCCAGCCCGACAACCCAGGCTGGACGAAGTTCGACGCCGGCGAATGGATCGCCGTCGTCACCGTGATAGTGTCAGTCGCGCTCTGGGCCTATACGCGGCGCGGTGACAGAGATCCGCAGTTCGTCCTCGACCTCGGCCTCTGGTACATGGTGTATACCGCGCTCGCGCTAAGCATCGTGTTCCATCTCGGCGGTCTTCCAGCCGGGATGACCATCACTCCCGAGATATCGTGGATAGGAGCGGCGGTCGTGATATTCGCGGCAATCATTCCCACCACAGAAAAAAAGGTGCTGATCGCCGGGCTGGCTGCCGTGTCGATGAATCCGATCAGCATGCTCGTCCTCGCAATGCGAGGTCGGGACTTCGGCTCCCCCTGGCTCGTGCTTGTGATGCACTACCCCGATTATTTCCTGGTCGGCGTGGCCGTGGTCATCTCTCACGTCGTGACCAAGCTCGGCCACCAGGTGACGCGCGCCCGCGAAATGGGGAGCTACCAACTCGGCGAGCTGCTCGGCAAAGGTGGGATGGGTGAGGTCTACAAGGCGACCCACCGAATGCTCGCGCGGCCCGCCGCCATAAAACTGATTCGACCGGAAATGCTCGGCGCGGTCGACGATGAAGCCGCGAAGCTGGCGGTGACTCGGTTCAAGCGTGAAGCGGAAGCGGCCGCCAATCTGAGATCGAAGCACACTGTCGAGCTCTATGACTTCGGCGTGACTGCCGACGGAACGCTCTATCTCGTCATGGAATTCCTGGAAGGCATGGACCTGGAAACTCTCATCAGAGTGAATGGTCCGCTGCCGAGTGGAAGGGTCGTGCATATTCTGCGACAGGTGTGCGACTCGCTCGAGGAAGCGCACGCGACCGGTCTCGTGCACCGCGACATCAAGCCGGCCAACATTCACGTTGGCCGCGTCGGGCTCCGCCACGATTTCGTGAAGGTGCTCGACTTCGGTCTGGTGAAGGAGACCGCCAGCACGAAGATGGGTGACTCTCTCACGACGATTCCGGGTCAGCTCGCTCTCGGCACTCCCGGGTACATGGCGCCCGAGATGGCACTCGGCGAGCCGATCGATGGCCGCGCGGATATCTACGCGCTCGGGTGCGTCGCCTACTATCTGCTCACGGGCGAACTGGTGTTCGAGGCGG
>DATBXT010000163.1:0-8876 GCA_036514115.1 Gemmatimonadaceae bacterium | reverse complement strand
AGGAGGATGTGGAACGCCCTGACCTTTTCAGCAAGTTGGCGCGACACTAAGTTGTGTCGTTGCCGCGGGCGTAATTCAGTTGGTAGAATGCCAGCTTCCCAAGCTGGACGTCGCCGGTTCGAGTCCGGTCGCCCGCTCTCTGCACGGAGAAGTCCGTCAAACAGCGACGAACGCGTCGCTGCCGGCCATGGCTCGCCCCTGGACGAAGGTCTAGCTCCCCCGCGCCTAGACGAAGGTGTAGTCTCGCCATAGGCCGCCGCCGAGTGAATCAGCAACTGTCGTTTCGACGGCCCCATCCTCCTGGTTAAATGGCTCAGCTCGTAGCACGCGCGGCTATTTGGCTTTTGCCGCTTTGCGTGCTTGACGCAATCTGCGGCGACGCGCGCGCACAGGCGACGACGTCCGCCGCTATTACGGGACGCATTCTCGACGAACAAGGTCGAGGGCTGCCCGGCGTAGACGTCGCGGTTACGAACCACGCAACGGGCATCTCGACACGCGGAGTATCCAGAGCTGACGGTCGATATCTGGTGGCAGGTCTCGAGGTCGGTGGGCCGTACTCGGTTACTGCGCGACGCATCGGGTCGCCAATGCAGGCGAGAACCGGGCTCTTTCTCACCGTCGGCCAGCAAGTGCGGGTGGACATTGCCTTCGAGGCGAAGGCCGTGACCCTTCCGGAAATCGAAACGCTGGCTGCGCAGGATCGGCGGTTTTCGCGCGCGCACATGGGCACCGAAGCTTTTCTGTCCGATTCGATAATCCACCAGATGCCGGTCATCAATCGCGATCTGTATGACCTCGTTCGGCTCGTTCCGCAAATGTCGACCTGGTTCACCCTGGCGCCGCCGGGCGCGGGGACGCGCGTGAACAGCATCCGCATTGACGGCGTCAGCGATCAGGTGCCATCGAGCAATCTCGCGGCCGGTCAACTCTATGGCGGCAAAGTCATACCGTTGGACGCCGTGAAAGAATATCAGGTCCTGTTTTCGCCGTTCGATGTGAGGCAGGGTGGGTTTGCCGGGGCGAGCATCAATGTCGTGACACGGAGTGGCACCAACGATTTCCACGGGAGTTTGTTCGGCTATGGGACCAACGAGCGACTTGGCCCGAACGTTCCGGTTGTTCGCAACGCGCGATACGACAAACAGCAATTCGGCGTTTCGCTGGGCGGACCGATCATTCGTGATCGTCTCCTCTTTTTTGTGTCCTCGGAGCTGCAACGGCGCAGGATCCCCGCGATCGGCCCCTACATCGGGCAACCACTTTCCAGGCAGGCGCAGATTCCTGTCAGCGCGACGGATATTGCGCGCTTCCAGCAATTGCTCAGCGGTTATGCACTGAACGGCGGATCTGCCGGACCGGTGACGAACACCAATCCGTCATCGAGCACGTTCCTTCGACTCGATGCGCCGATACTCCGCCTGAACAGTCGCATAAGCCTGCGCGCGAATTACGGGCACGCCGACAGCGCTATCTTCGCCCGGCCGACTGCGCTCGCACCCGCCAATTGTCCGACGAACGCATGCTTTCCGCTGTCGTCACTTCAGCACTCACGCTGGGTGGACAAGACGTCGGTTGCCACCCAGCTCATTTCGAATTTTGCGAACGGGGCGTACAACGAGCTGCACCTGGGTTACGACGGCATTAAATCCGGCTTCCAGCCATCCGTCAGGCAGCCCCTCATCCTTGTCACGGTGCCAGGAACGAGTGGAACGCCTGCCGTTCTACAGTCGGGAACGCATGAAATTGCGACTGGACAACGGAACACGATCTGGACGGCAGAGATCACTGACAATCTTTCGATCTCGGCCGGAGCCCATCGCATTACTATGGGCGTCTCCGGGCAAGCGCTCGACCTCCAGGCATTTCAGCTGCGCGGATCCTATGGTATCTGGGAATTTGGAAGCCTTGATTCGTTCCAGGCCGCCGCTGCGTCGCACTATCGTGTTACACGCGACACCGGGAGTGTCACGGCAGCATCCGGCTCTTATCAGGCTATGTATCTGGGGGATGAGTGGGAAGCATCGCACCGCCTCTCGCTCACGTTTGGTGTCCGCGCCGATCGTTCCGTTCTCTCCGCCGCACCACCGTACGTGGCCACCGTCGATTCGATATTTCATGTCCGCAGTGATCGGCTGCCGGCAGCGAAGATCGCCTGGTCACCGCGGCTCGGCTTCAATTATCGCCTGAGCGGCGAGGAGGTATCGCCGGTACAGTTGCGTGGTGGCGTCGGCCTGTTCACCGGTCGGCCGCCGCTGTTCTGGTTGTTCGGCGGATTCTCAGCATACGGACTCGCCACGCGAACGCTCCAGTGCGGCTCGCTGCCGGGTGACGCCGGGCCGCCTCCGCTGTTTAGCGCGGACACTCGAGATCCGCCGCTCGCTTGTGGCGGTGGTCAGACTTTCGGCGCGTCGACTAACGGAGAGATTGACGTCATCGACCCGAATCTGCGCCTTCCACAGACACTCCGCGCCACGCTGGCCGCGGACGCGCATCTGCCGTTCGGCCTGGTCGGGACGATCGAAGGACTCTATACGCGCGCCACGCGTGCCACGTTCTTCGCGCCAATCAATCTCAGCGACCCGCTTGCGGCCGACCCCCACGGCCGGGTGATGTACGGGACGATAAACGCCACGGGCGTCGCCTCACCCGCGAGGATTGCCTCGAATCTCGGGGACGTCATCGCGGTCACAAATCACTCCGGAGATTATGCGTACAACGTGGTCGGCGAGCTGCGAAAAGAGAGTCGCGCGGCCGACCTGACGGCGTCTCTCAGCTACGGTCGCGCGCGAGACGTGCAGAGCTCGCGGCCGGTCAGTGCGCTGCTCGCGGACAATTGGCGCTTTGGCCGACCCGTCGCCGGTCGCCAGGATGACCTGTCGCTCGGGACATCCGATTTTGATCAAACCTTTCAGGTGCGCGCATCCGGAACCTTTCGGTCTCCCTGGCGCCGGTTTGCCACCGACATGTCGTTTTTCTACGTCGGCGCGTCGGGATTTCCCTACACATACGTCACCAACGGTACGGCGGGGCGGGGCGATCTGAATGCCGACGGCGCGGTGGGCAACGACCCGATCTACATCCCGCGCGCCGCAACCGACACTGCCGAGATAAGGTTCGCCGGATCGGCGGCGGAGGTAGCAAGCCAGCAGGACGCGTTCGAGCGTTTCATCGACGGGGCTTCATGCCTCCAAAGTCAGGAAGGGCAAATCATGGCCCGGAACAGCTGCCGGTCGCCATGGATTAATCTCACAAACCTCTCGCTGCGGCAGACGCTCCCGAGCATAGGAAACCATTCCGTGGTGCTCGAGCTGCAGGTGTTCAACTTCCTCAACCTTCTTAACCGCCAGTGGGGGAGATTCGCGGTGCCGACCGGGTCGGCAATCGCTACCACAAGCCAAATCGCGCTGTTGTCACAGGTCGGCGAAACCCAGGGCCCGGGGGCACAGCCCATCTATCGCTTCGATTCCAGCATGCGGCGCTACAGCGACGAGAATCTCGACACGTACTACCAGCTTCAGTTCGCGGTGCGATACAACTTCTAGGGAGCTGACTTGTCATACCGCCTTGCCGACCGCGCAGCGCTCCTCGCCACGTTCATTTGCCTGGTGTGCACATCCGCTCCGAGGGCGAATGCGCAGGAAGCGACACGACCGACTCGGGTTCTAGTGCTTTACCAGCAGCAGTCCGAGACGCAGCCAATGCTCGAGTTCGCGCAACGGCTCCGAACGACCATCAGCACCGGTGTGAAGGGACCCGTCGAATTCTATCAGGAAGCTCTGGACTTCGACCGGTTCGGCGGGCGTGAGCAGTCGTCGCCCCTCGCGGGTTACTTCGACGACAAGTATCGACGGTTCGGGATTGACGTCATCATTCCCGTCGGTGGACGCGCGTTGAGATTTGCGGTGGACCGATTGGCCAACGTGCTGCCTAACGTTCCGATCGTGTTCGCTTTGTGCGGAGAACCGCAGACCGATCCGGCCGACCAGCCTGCGAACGTCACGGGACGCATCGCACCGGCACAGCGCTTCGCGCCGACATTGTGGATGGCAACGCGTCTCCAGCCAAACGCGGAACGGGTCGTCGTGATCGGTGGAGCGGGCCCTGCCGATTCGGCCTCAGTCGCGACTGCGGTGAGCGCGATCCCGGCCTTGGGGAGCGCACTCCAGACCACGGTCCTTCAAGGGCTGTCCCTCGACGTGTTGCTGCCGCGGCTTCGCAAGCTTTCTCGAAATTCAATCTTCATTTTTGCGAACTACAGGCAGGATGGGAGGGGACAGACGTTCGAGCCCGCTGATATCATCGGCAGCATCGCACACGCGGCGCCTGGTCCCATGTACACGCAGTTGGGGACGTACGTGGGTGAAGGGCCTGTTGGCGGCTCGGTCCTCCGGTTCGACGACGAGGGTGTGCGCACGGGGCGGCTCGTCGTTCGCGTTCTCAACAGGCGACGCGGCGATCGGATGCCACCCATAGAATCGATAGCCCACACGTTCGTCGCCGACTGGCGACAACTCCAACATTGGGGACTGCCGGACGCGGGGCTGCCCGCCGGGACTGAGGTTCTGTTCCGCGAACCGACGCTCTGGCAGCGATACCGGACATTCATTCTTCTGGCGCTCGGCGTCATAGCGGCGGAGTTGCTGCTCATCGGGGCGCTGCTCCTTGAGCGCCGACTACGCATCCGCGCACAGGCCATCGCCGAGGAGGAGCAACACCGCGCTGCTGAGACGAGACGCCAGATCACACACATAGGTCGCGTCGCACTTGTCGGCGAGCTGGCGGCGACGATGTCACACGAGCTTCGTCAGCCGCTCGCCGCGATTCTCAACAACGCCGAAGTCGGCGCCAGAGTCGTGAGACGAAACGTCGGAAAGCTTGGTGGCGAGGAACGGGAATTGTGTGCAGAGATCTTCAGCGCGATCATCGCCGATGATGCGCTCGCCTCGGACATCATCACCCGCGTCCGGGCGCTGGTACGAAAGGAGGAGTTGCCACAGCAGCCGGTTGATCTCAACGAGATGTGTCGAACATCGGCGCGCGTTCTCCAGTACGACGCTCGCACCCGCCACGCGAAGATCACGCTGTCGCTCGATCCGCGCTTGCCGCCCGTCACCGGCGATCCGGTTCAGTTTCAGCAGGTCGTGCTCAATCTCACCTTGAACGCACTTGATGCGTCGGCGGCCACGGCGCATCCGTGCGTCGACATCAGCACAGTGGCTCGCGATGGGGAAGTCGAGATTGCCGTCCGTGACAACGGGGTCGGATTGGCAGAAAATGTTCGTCAACATCTGTTCGAGTCGTTCTTCACCACAAAGGCGCACGGCCTGGGCCTGGGTCTGCCGATCGTGCAGTCGATCGTCGAAAGACACCACGGGCGTGTACGTGCTGAGAACGGTGAGCAGGGCGGCGCGGTCTTCCGGGTAATGGTCCCAGTCCGCCAAAGTCCGCGACGGGCGCGTGCGCCACGACTGCGATTTGGCGCGGAGACGTCTGCATCAAATGGGGCAGTGCGTTAGCATGGCGGATCAAACAACCACGGCGGTTGATGCGGTCGCAACGAGCTGGGTGGCGATCATCGACGACCACCAGTCGATGCGGTCGTGCCTCGCCCGCGTCATGCGGATGGAGGGAATTCGTGCGAGGGTTTATCCGTCCGCGGAGCAATACCTCGATGACTCCGACGGAACCGCGCCGTGCTGCCTGGTTCTGGACATGCAGCTGGTCGGGATGAGCGGGCTTGAATTGGCGGAGTTTCTCGAGCGGGAGCGGCCTCCGTTGCCGCCGACCATTTTCATCAGCGCCCATGAAGATTTGCTGGCGTCGCTGGACTGCGGAAACCTCGCCTACGGGCGGCTCAGAAAGCCGTTTGAGATCGACGCTCTACTGGCACTGGTGACACCACTGCTTCGGGCTTAGGCGACGTTCTTTTCGAGCGTCTCCAGCGGAAGTGCGTGGGTATGGGTGCCGCAAACACGTCGGAATGCCTCGAACCCCGCCCCGTAAAGGAAGGTGTCCACCGAGTACCCGCACAGTAGCGAGTACTTGTACCGTTCGGCGAGCTCATTCCAGTACTGCTCGACGAGTATTGCCGCTTCGGTGTTGCCGTCCTTGAGAAGGAGATCCACCATCTCGCCGTACCCGCGTATGACGAGGTAGTACCGCTTGTCGAGCAGGCTTTCGAATACTCTTCCGACGGTAGCCATGAACAGCTCGCGGTCGGGGAGCTTGCCTTCCATAAACGACGCCAGCGTTTCGCGGGCATCGAGCCAAACGGCAAGCCTGTCGCTGAAGATTGCATCCGGATCGAGGCCCCTCGCCCTGAGCCCCTCGGCGAAAGCGAGTCGGTGCGCTTCTGTAGCCACGACGATGATTGGCTGGCCCGCCCGGACGCCTTCCGCCAGGAATGCGACGACCGCTTTCGTCAGATACTCGTCCGTCCTGTAGAACTGAACGTCGTGCCCGGCGATTCCCGGCGGAGTAGGGCCGCCATGGCACAACGCCTCGGCAACGACCTTGGCGAGATTCAGATCCATTTTGGCCAACCTAACCTCTCCTGGCGGCAGCGGGTTTTCGCTTCGACGTAATAATACACACGGAAATCTCGTGCCCGCCCAAACAGGTGCACTGGCGTTGCGCGCCAAGTCGAGCGACACTAATGGCACCCACCCTTCCGAACGCCAACCATCAAGGAGGGTCCGTGAAGCCGTACAGATTCCTGCTGACGCCGCTTGCCGGCGTCGCGCTCGCTTGCGCGACAAAGCCGACACCCATCACTGTGGCCGGAGATTCAGCCGATCGCGCTACTCTGGCCGGCAAGTGGAGCGGCGAGTATCAGAGCGGCACAACGGCGAGGAGTGGCAGCATCGTTTTCAATCTTTCGCCCTCTGGCGACGCAGCCAGTGGTGATGTGGTCATGATCCCACGCGGGTATGGAAAGGCCCTCGAGGCTTACAACCAGACCAGCACGACGGGTACGAGCACTATTACCACCACCCAGAACACCAACAACTCGCAGGTTCTCACCATCAAGCTCGTGAGAGTTAACGGAGACACCGTAAGCGGAGTTCTCGACGCGTACCGGGACCCGGAATGCGATTGCGCAGTCGTAACTACATTCACGGGAACACTGAACGGCGATTCCATCGAGGGCACGTACTCGACGCGTGGTACCCAATCAAATGCACCGCAGACGGGCACCTGGCGAGTAAAGCGGGCGCACTGATTCGCATCGGAGTTTCGGTCGCGCTGGCGGGAGTGGCTGCTGCGTGCAGCAGCCACCGCGCCGGCCCACGGGTAATTGCAATCACCCACGTGTCCGTGATCGATGTCGTTAGTGGAACGACATCCCCTGACAACACCGTGATCGTCGACGGTAACCGCATCCAATACGTCGGGCCAGCATCAACGGCGTCGATACCGCGAGCCGCGCGGCCCGTCGACGGCCGCGGAAAATTCCTCATTCCCGGCCTCTGGGACATGCACGTGCACGCGTTCGTGTATGTGTTCTCTGATTTCGCCGGTCCGCTCATGATAGCCAACGGCGTGACCGGCGCCCGGGACATGGGCTATTACGTCGACACGACGCTCCGCTGGAAGGCAGACATAGAGGCGGGACGGGAGGTCGGGCCCCGTCTCATTGCGGGAGTCCGCGTCGATGGCCCGGTGAACAAGGTGAAGTTCGTTGCCCACGTTGTGAGCGAGGAAGACGGCGTGCGCGCGGTGGACACGCTTTCCCGCAAGAAGGATGGCTCCCGCCGCGCAGATTTCATCAAGACATATTCATGGGTACCTCGCGCCGCGTACTTCGGCATCGCCAGTGAAGCGAAGAAGCGGGGAATCACCTTCGCTGGTCACGTTCCGTATTCGGTGAGCGTGGTCGAAGCCTCGAACTCCGGCCAGCGCAGCATCGAGCACGAAGACGATCTGATGCGCGCTTGTTCCTCACAGGATTCGTTATTGCGCGCAAGGTCGGCGGATACCGCGAACTTCCGCCGACAGCTCGAGGAGGTCAGGTACCAGGCGGTCGTTCTCGGCAAATCATACGATCAGGCGAAATGCCGTAGCGTTATTGCGACTCTCGCCCGCAATCAGACGTGGGTCGATCCCACGCTCGTGGTCTATCAGGCGTACGCGCACGCGTTTGACAGCGCGACCACACACCCCGAGTGGGCCAGGTACGTCCCGAAAATTCTGCAAGGTGGCTGGGTAAGCCGCGCACACTCGCTGAAGCCAGCGGATTCAATGGTGGTGAGAAGATATTTCAGCTTTGACCGTACCGGCGAGTTGCACAAGGCTGGCGTAAAACTTCTCGCTGGGACGGACATGCCGCAGGCTTTCGTTTTTCCCGGCTTCAGCCTGCACGAAGAGCTGGAACTGCTGGTGCGATCGGGACTGAGCGCCGCCGAGGCACTCCGCACGGCTACTTACAACCCGGCTCTCTTTCTCGGCGCTACGGATTCCCTGGGTTCGATTGAACGCGGGAAGCTAGCCGACCTGCTGCTGCTCGACGCCAATCCGCTGAGCGACGTTCGCAATACGCGCCGTATCTCGATGGTCATTGCCAATGGCCGGGTGTTCGATCGGACTGCTCTGAACGCGCTGTTGACGCATGTAGAAACGGCGCTGAAGCCCTAGGCCGCGGCGGGTACACGCGGAAACGTGACCACCACGCGTGTGCCCACACCCATCTCGGATTTGAGCGAGATCTCAGCTCCATGCTCTCGTGCGATCCAGCTCGCAATGGAAAGCCCCAGCCCGGCCCCGTCCGTGCGGCTGCGCGCGGTCTCGCCGCGGAAGAATCTCTGGAACACCCGCGATAACTCGTCCTGCTTGATCCCGATTCCAGTATCGTCGACGGAGAAAGTCGGTGCTTG
>DATBXT010000162.1:0-15848 GCA_036514115.1 Gemmatimonadaceae bacterium | reverse complement strand
GACGCCAGCGGCAACATCGACGTCGGCGACCTGACGGCGAAGGCGGAGGAGCACGCGAAGGATCTCGCCGCGCTGATGGTGACCTATCCGTCGACCCACGGCGTGTTCGAGCCGGCGATCAAGGAGGTCTGCGCGATCGTGCACGAGCACGGCGGGCAGGTGTACATGGACGGCGCGAACATGAACGCGATGGTCGGCCTCTGCCGGCCGGGCGAGTTCGGCCCGGACGTCTGCCACCTGAACCTGCACAAGACGTTCTGCATCCCGCACGGCGGCGGCGGTCCGGGTATGGGGCCGATCGGGGTTGCGAAGCACCTGGCGCCTTATCTGCCGGGCAATCCGCTGGTGAAGACCGACGCGCGTGGCAATATCGACGTCGCCGATTTGCGCGCGAAGGCGGAAGAGCACGCACAGAATCTCTCGGCGTTGATGGTGACGTATCCGTCAACGCACGGAGTGTTCGAGGAATCGATCGTCGAGATCTGCGGGATTGTGCATAAGTACGGCGGCCAGGTCTACATGGACGGCGCCAACATGAACGCGATGGTAGGACTCTGCCGACCGGGCGACATCGGTGCCGACGTGTGTCACCTGAATCTCCACAAGACGTTCTGCATTCCGCACGGCGGCGGTGGTCCGGGCATGGGGCCGATCGGTGTGGCCAAGCATCTGGTGCCGTTCCTGCCCGGACATCCGGTGGTGAGGCTCGATGGGAGAAACGAGGTTGGCGCTGTGTCGGCGGCTCCCTGGGGCAGTGCGAGCATTCTTCCGATTTCGCTCGCCTACATCAAGCTGATGGGCGGCGACGGGCTCGAGTACGCGACGAAGATTGCGATCCTGAACGCGAACTACATCGCGAAGCGGCTGGAAGCGCACTTCCCGGTGCTGTACAAAGGAGCGCAGGGCACCGTCGCTCACGAGTGCATCGTCGACACGCGAGTGGTGAAGCAATCGAGCGGGATAGAGGTCGAGGACATCGCCAAGAGGCTGATGGACTACGGCTTCCACGCGCCGACTGTGTCGTTCCCGGTTGCCGGGACGCTGATGATCGAGCCGACGGAGAGCGAGCCGAAAGAAGAGCTCGATCGATTCTGCGAAGCGATGATCTCGATCAGGACGGAGATCAGGGAAGTGGAGAGTGGACAGGCGGACAGGCAGGACAACGTTCTAAAGAACGCACCCCACCCTGTAAGCCGGGTCGTAGCGAGCGCGTGGACGCACCCGTACACGCGAGAGAAGGCCGCGTTTCCGGCGGCATGGACTCAGGACTACAAGTTCTGGCCGGCAGTCGCGCGCGTTGAGAGCGCGTACGGGGATCGGAATCTTGTTTGTTCGTGTCCGCCTACTGATGCGTATGCGGAAGTAGAGGCGGGAAACTAGGTCAACGCGGGCCGGAGTACTATCAACGGCCCGCCTTGATGCTCTCAGCTAATCAGCCGCCCACGTGCGCGGTGTACGCGTCGGCCTTCATTAGACCGTCGATGTCCGCCTGATTGCTCGGCCTGACCTTGATCATCCACCCCGCGCCATAAGGATCGGTATTAACCAGCGCCGGCTCCTTGTCCAACCGGTCATTGATGGCAACCACCTCGCCGCCGATGGGGGAAAAAAGCTCGGAAACAGCTTTCACCGCCTCGATGGTTCCGAAGACGTCGTGCTTGTTGAATTTTGTGCCGACCTTCGGGAGCTCGATGTACACCACGTCGCCGAGCTCGCCCTGGGCGTAGTCGGTGATCCCGATTTCCACCGTGCCGTCGTTGGCCTTACGTACGTACTCGTGCTCTTCGGTGTACTGGAGATCCTTGGGGATGTTAGCCACTATCGCCCGCTGGCCGCAGTCTCTAACGGTTCCGCAACGCGCTGAAGGGAGCTCCAAAGCGCATCAACATCTCGCTCCAGATCGTCCAGCGAGCCGCTGTTGTCGATGCAGTAATCTGCACGCGCCCGTTTCAGCTCCGCCGGCATCTGCGCCGCGATCATGTTCATGGCGTCCGTTTCCTCGAGGCCGCGGGTGTTGACGAGGCGCTCCAGCCGCAATGGCCGCGGTGAGTCGACGAGGACAATTGCGTCGAACTCTTCGACGAGGTTTCTCTCGAACAAAAGCGGGATGACACACACTACGATCTGGTCGCCGCGCTCCCTGGCAATGGCAATCTCGCGGTCCCGAAGCCGGGTAACGCCCGGGTGCACAATCCGGTTCAGCGCATCGAGCTCGTCCTGATCGGCAAAAACGATCTGGCGCAGGGCGCCGCGGTCGAGACTTCCGTCGTCGTTCAGAATGTCCTTGCCCCAGCGCTTGACGATATCCCTGAGCGCCTGGGTCTCGGGACCAACCGCTTCCCGAGCGAGCACGTCGGCATCAATGAGCGTGGCGCCACGCTCTTCCAGCATCCTGGCTACCTCTGATTTTCCGCTAGCGATGTTTCCTGTCAGCCCGATGAGAAGCATCTGTCACTGGATTGAGGTTGAACCGCCCGTGCGTGGCCAAGATAGGAATTTCTCCAGAGCCTGTCACGCGTAAACTTTTGCCTTTGAGCCGCCGAGCCTGCTCTTCTCAGCAGCGGATGAGCTGCTAGAGAAGCGGGACCTGGGCCGCATCGCCCGCCGGAACCGTATGGCACATCCGACAACGCGCCTCGTACGACTCCGTCCCCCCGACCATGATCTGGGGTGAGTTGTAGGGCGCGGGTTTGCCCCCGATCAACCTTTGATTCCGGCTGGCCGGGCCGCCGCACAGAACGCAAATCGCGTGCAGCTTATCAACAACCTCGGCGATAGCCATTAGTTCCGGCATGGCTCCGAACGGCTCTCCACGGAAATCGGTGTCGGTTCCGGCCACGATTACCCGCCGGCCGCGGGCGGCCAGAGACGTCACCAGCCCCACCACTCCGTCATCAAGAAACTGGGCTTCGTCGATGGCTATGACGTTGGCCATCGGGTCGATCTGCTGACCGATCTGCGCGGCCGAGTCCGCGGGGATGGCTTCGACGGTGCGCCCGTCGTGGCTGGAGACGGAGTAGATGCCTGCGTAGCGGGCATCCAGGTGCGACTTAAAGACTTGCACCCTTTTGCGGGCGATGATGGCCCGGCGAACTCGCCGCAGGAGCTCTTCGCTTTTGCCACTGAACATGACGCCGGCAATGACTTCGATCCATCCACCACTCTGGTGGAATGGTCCGCTCGGCCCGCTCACGACCGGTCGCGATCTCGGCGGGGTGGGCCTCCCCGGCCCGGCCTGTCTGATCCACCGCGGCGAGGTCCGTCGGATCTTCCACGAGGCGGTCCGCCTCGATCGCTGAACTTTCCGCGGTCAGGCCGATCTCCGCGGGGCCGTCCGTCCCGCGGCCGGTCGTCGCGTGGTCGGTCGCCTCGTGGTCGCTCGCCCCGGGGTCGGTCGTCGCGCGGCCGGTCCCCACGGGGGCCATCGCCGCGCGGCCGGTCGTCCCGGCCTCGTTCGTCGAACGACTCTCGCGGCTTGGCCGGCGGAGCGGGATTCGCCTCCGCGGCGCGTCGCTGCGCACGCTCTCGCTCGAGCAGCCGCAACGCCGCGGCAGCCAGCTCGGTGGCGTCGAATTCACGGAGCAGGGGCTCGAGCGAAATCACTTCGCGCGGCGGTACACCCTGCGCCAGTACCGCGCGCAGCTCTTCACGCACGGCTTCGTCGCGGTCGCGTGCTCGTCTCTCCGGACCGTGGAGGTTGAGCGGGGTGAGCCGTCCACTGGCGAGCTCTCGCAGCCACGGAACTTCGCCAGGCGCCGCCAGTGCTACGACTTGCACCGGCTTGACGGCAGCGATGCGCTGCAGCTCGGCCGGCGTCACCGGTGGCTGGTAGAAAATCACCGTGTGGGTAGTCGTGCTTCCGAGCTCTCCACGAGTGACGTTGATCGTCTTGTCGTCCTGATGGTAACCGAGAGTGCGGAGCGTCTGTGTCGCCTCGCCGGCAGAAACCTCGTCACGTGCGATGATGACGGCCGAAGGCGGATCCAGATCGTCCAGCAGTTTCCGCAAAGCGCTGGCGCGCGCGCTCCGCGCGACGGTCACGTGCCTGATCAGAGGCATTTCGTAATCAGCGGGAACCTGCGGCGCTTCCGTCTCCGGCGCGCCGACGCGTCGTGCCCGGCGGGCATAGCGCTCGACGAAGTCTTCGACCTTGGGGTTGGTTTTGCGCGCGACGATTACCCTGCCTGCTTCTCCCAACTCGGCCAGCAGCGCTTCGAGCGCGCTCACGGTCGCTGCGCCTTCCTCGAGTATGTCGTCGATCCAGGCGAATGCAATCGAACGAACAGCGTCCGTCTTGAGAATCGAGCCGCGCACCAGCGCGGCAAGCTCCGTGGCCGTTCCGGCGACGGCCAGGACCGGCCGCGTCTTGAAAATTCTTGCGGCGCGCGCCGCCGTGGTGATCGGCACGACCTCGATACCGGCAGGCCCTGAAAGTCGAAGCACGGTCTCGGAGATCGTGAGCGCCGTTTCAGCGTCCCGCGTGACGACCAGGAGCTGAGTGCCACCTGCTGCCGGGTCGACACGACTCAGAGCCGGAGTGAGGAACTCCGCGATCGATTCCGTCGTGTAGGGAAGAGTGTAAACGAGATTCTGAACACGCGCGCTCTGCGTCGATGCGCGCTCACCAGCTTCTTCCAATTCCGCCATCTATGACCTCAATTCGCAACGTGGCGGAGCGTCCGTCACGCCGATATCGTTATATGACCTTCCGCTATGCGGCCGCGCCGCCCACCAAAGATAGCAGCATCGGGACACTCATGATCACCGCCATCGTACTGATAAAAGCCGAGCCGCAGAGAATCGCCGAATGCGCGACGAAGCTGGCAGGCATAGACGGCGTGTCGCAGGTGTACTCGGTGTCAGGCGAATGGGACCTGGTGGCGATGGTGGAGGTTGCCGAACACGAGGCGATCGCGCGCATCGTGACGGAGGAGGTAACGGTGGTTCCCGGGATCAAGTCCACGCACACCCTCACTGCGTTCAGGGCATACTCGAAAAAGGATCTCGAGCAGGCGTGGGACATCGGAATCGAATAGCAGCGTGCTGGTGAATAACGCGGGTCCGGACACGGCGAGCCGGGCCGTGCTTCGATTGCTGAAACAGTGGCTGCCCGAGATGAGCGTCGTTGACGGCGCCAGCACCCTCGAGCAGACCTCGTCGGGCGACCCGCCGATTCTCCGATCAGCGCAGCTGGTGGAAGGCGGCTCGATGCGGGCGATCAGAGTTCCGGGTCTGACGCGCGAGACCACCTCGGAGTTCGGAGCCTTCCTCGACGGCACTCAGAGCGTTCGTGTGATTGGCCACCATTTTGGTTTGCCGATCGTGCTTGGAACCGTCAGCGCGGCCATTCGTGTCAGAGTCAATCGCCGGCTGACGACCTGGGGCCATCAACCGCCCCGGGTGGATCGAAAGATTTACGCTCCGCTGCGATACATCCCGAGCCTCGCGAATGTCTCCCCCGATTCGAGCGGCGAGGCGGGCTGGCAGATCGTCGACACTTCGACTGCCGACAAGGATGGCGAGTACCCAAGTCAGCACCCGGTGGCTCTGTTCGAGAGGGCAACACGCGCCGTCGATCGCGATCGCGAAGCCCTCGAGGATCAGCTCGCCGAAGCGTGGTGCGCACGCGGTGAAGCGCCGCTCTTTGTCGATGGCGGAATCAGTCGCAGCGCCCGCGTATCGGCTTCGTCCTGCGCTGTTGGCGTCATCAAGAGTCACCGGACGCTCTACGTGGAGGCTGACGCGCTGCGAACCGTGATGGGACTCAAGCGCGGCGAGCGATCGTCGATTTTTCGGGTCTCGCCGCGCAGCCGTAATGCCGTGCTGAGCTGGTATCTGCGACTCCGCGACGCCGAGAGCCACGATCCCATGTGGGGTCTGGTGCGCGTGGAAGCGGCGGAATCGGAGCGGGCTACCGAGAGAGCCGACGAGGTCTCGCGCTGGGTAATCGCGGAAACGAGTCCGCTGGCGCTTCCCGACGGGCGCTGGGACAAGATGTCCTACGGCATCCGTGACTGCGAAGAATTCTTGAGAGCCATTTCATGAGCACAGCACTGGGCCGCGTCGTCGCGACGGAGCGGAAACCGAACACACCGCACGAGTTCCATTTCTGGACCGCGATCGATTCTCCAGTCGGAATCGGGACGATCGTCCGGGTGGATGGATCCCACCCGATTGACGGGCACATCCCGCACATCTATGGAATAGTCGTCGAAGGCTTCAGCTACACGGATCTCCAGTCGCCAATGCACGACGTGCTTGGTCACGACGGAATACCGACGACGGCGGGCTACGCTCCGAGCGAGCGGGCGGAGATCAGGCTCTATACCGCAGCCGTTCTCAGACAGATTCCGGAAGAGCCGCTCCAGCCTGTGCCCATGGGCCAGGTCTTCCTCGCCGAGGAAGCGGACGTTCAGGTCGCACTGCGCATGGACAGCTATCTGAAGGAAGGCGCGTCGACTGGAATCCCGGTTGGCGTGTACCGCGCTGGCGGCACCGAAGCGGTGATCTATCTCGATGCGGATTTCCTGCTCGGGCCGGAGGCCGCGCATCTGAATATCACCGGCGTTTCGGGACTTGCGACCAAGACCAGCGCGGTGGAATGGCTGCTCGCGTCGTTGTTCACCCATTTTCCGGAAGCGAAGGGCTCGATCGCCGCAGTTGCTTTCAACGTCAAAGGACCTGACCTCTGCTATCTCGATCAGCCTGGAAGAGTCGAAGACAGCGACAAGGCGCTCTATGAAAAGTTGCGGGTCGATCCGAAGCCTTTTCCGCAGGTCCAGTACTTCGCTCCGTACACCGCGAAGGGTCTCTCACTCAACACCTTTCGCAACAACGAGGCGCTGCTCGACAAGGTGACGCCGCTGACCTGGGGACTGCGTGAAGTGCTGCAGTTCGCCGAGGTGCTGCTCAACAAGGATGACGTCGACGCGAAGGCGGATGCTCTGATTGATTTCATTCGGGAGCAAGTGGTCGACAGAGAGTTCAGCGATCCGATGCTGAGCAAAAAGCACAAGGTTCAATCCTTTGCCGATCTCGACGCGTGGTTCCGCGACGTGCTACAAGGCATGGAAAAGAAGGACGGCGAGAGCTGGCGGACCCATCACGTCGCCACGATCCGCAAAGTGCGAAATCGTCTGTCCAACATCTCCACGCGTTGCGCCGGCCTCGTCACCAACACCGGCGAAGTCAGCGATCTCCCGTTTGGGAGCTTTACAGATCGTACGGTGTACGTAGTGGACGTCGCCAACCTCGAGGAAGATGCGCAGGACCTCATCTTCGCCCGAATCGTGTCCAAGCTCCGTGAGCATCTGGAGCGTCGGGACCTCGGCGTCAAACACCTCGTCGTCTTCGTCGACGAGCTCAACAAATACGCGCCAGGCGATGGTCAGGACACCTATGTCAGGAAAATGCTGCTCGATATCGCTGAGCGGGGGCGGTACCTCGGCCTCGTGCTCTTCAGCGCGCAGCAATTCCGGTCGCAGGTGCACCGGCGAGTGGTTGGCAACTCGGGGACGTCGCTCTTCGGCCGGATGGACGCCGACGAGCTCGCGACTCCCGGGTACGCGGTGCTGAGTCCGGCAACGAGAACCAAGCTGGCTACGCTCGAGAAGGGGCAGTTGATGATCCGACATCCACATTTCACCCAGCCGATCTTCGTGCGTTTCCCGCGCCCGTCGGTGATGCAGGGACGCGAAGGCGCTGAGCGCTATCCGCAGCAAGCCGACGTGTCTCTGGACGCGGCCATACTTCGCGCGCTGCGCCCGCTGGATCCGTCGATCACCCTGCCGTGGATTCAGGAGATCACTGCGCTTTACACCGAAGACGAAATTATCCGGGCGCGGAACGCGACCCTGCTGGCCCGACCGGAAAACGTGAAGGCTTACTTCACAGCGCAGTTCCGGAAAGTCATCCCGGCTCAGGTGGCGCCGCGCCCAATGGTTGCGAGCATCAAGTCCGCTCCCGAAAACGATCCCTACGGATTTTAAGCTGCCGCATGATTCGTAGGACTCTCCTCGCCGTCAGTCTCGCTGGGCAGGCGGCATTCGGTCAAACCGTGCTTCTGCAGATTCGCCCTCACATCGGCGACACGCTGCGTATGCACCTGTCCCAGTCAGTCGAGATGACGGGCACTACCACCGATCACGGCAGGGACTCCACCAGCTCGATGACGACTTCGGTTGAAGTATTCACCCGCGCCATCGCCGAACAGTGGACCTCCGGCGGTACGCTGATGCAGACCATCACGGATTCGGTGAAGACTACTCCCGCGACGGCGGCCGCGACGGACTACCTCAGGCGCAGGGCGTGGCAATCGAAGCAGGTCTGGCTGAGGGTGTCCCCCGACGGCGGGATGGAGGTCGTCCGCGACACGGATCCGTCGAGCGAGCTCCAGGAGATCTTCGGAGGAATGCCCGCGATGCTCGCGCGTCAGCCCGTAAAGGTGGGGGAGAAGTGGACGCGGGAGATGCAGATCCCCCTTAGCGGCGAGCCCGGCGCCAACGGCCTGGTGAAGGCGACGTTCCGTCTCGACTCGCTCGGCAGAAACGGCGACATTGCCTACGTGTCCCTTCACGGAACGATGTCTCGCCTGAATTCAAGCGGCGCCGGAGTTCCAACTGAGAGCTATACTACGTCTGGCACTTTGTCAGGCACCATCCAGATCGATCGACGGCTCGGCTGGATCACCGATTCCCGCAGCAGCATCACGGTGAGGTCGACCATCGCATCGACGCCGGGACGCAAAGGGGAGCCCCCGCGCGCGCCCATGCAGGTGCGGACGAAGATCACTCAGTGGATAAGGGCAATGCGCGCGCGATGAGACTCGTTCACCTCTCGGACATTCACCTCGGCTTCAGACAATATCAGCGGCAGACACCGGCGGGCATCAACCAGCGGGAGTCTGACGTAGCCAAGTCTTTGGAGCGCGTGATCGACGCGGTGATCAAGCTGCAGCCAGACCTGGTTCTCGTTGCCGGCGACGTGTTCCACACCGTGCGGCCGAGCAATCCGGCGATCCTGACAGCATTCCTCCAGTTCGAGCGGCTGAGGCGGATGCTGCCAGAGGCGGGAATAGTGATCGTCGCGGGCAACCATGATACACCGCGCGCCCGCGAGACCGGCTGCATCCTTGGACTCTTCAGGCAGCTCGGAATCATCGTCATCGAAGGCGAGCCCAAGTGGGTGTCGATCGCCGAGCACGACCTCGCGATTCTTGCCGTGCCGGACATGGGGCAGGGCAAGCCACGCCTCGAGCCGGATCCGAACGCGAAGTACAACATCTTGCTTCTTCACGGCGAGATCGAAGGCGTCCTGCCGAAATACGGACGCGAGCTCGATCGCTCGCCGATGGAGATCACCCTCGAGGAGCTGGGCGCGGACAAGTGGGATTACGTCGCGCTCGGCCACTACCACGTGTACCGACCAGTCGCACAGAACGCCTTTTACTCGGGCTCGCTCGACTACACGAGCACCAACCCGTGGGGCGAGCTGGCTGAGGAACGCGACGCCGGTATCGATGGAAAGGGAATCATCGAGCACGACCTCGCCAACAGGACGCACCGGTTTCACACCATCGCACCAGCGCGGCGCTGGATCGATCTCACTCCGCTCTCCGGCGAAGGATTGTCACCCGCTTCGCTGGACGAGGCGATCCGTGACGCTCTTGACAGATGCGACGGCGGGATCGACGAGAAGATCGTCCGCCTCGTGGTGCGTGATGTCCCGCGCCACATTCTGCGCGAGCTCGATCACAAGGCGCTGCGCGAGTACAAGCGCAGGGCTCTCCATTTTCATCTCGATACCCGTCGCCCGGAGATCGTGCGCCCCGAGAAGGGGGAAGGCGCGCCCGGGAGACGCGCGTCGCTCGCCGACACCGTGCGGGACAAGCTGCGCTCGCGGTCACTCACCGAGAACATCGATCGCGAAGCTCTCGTCGAGCTAGGTCTGCATTACCTCCGCGAGGCGGATCTGGTGGCAGGACCGACCGGCGAGGACGCGGTGGCGTGAGGCTAAATAGTCTCAGGCTCACGAATTTCCGTCAGCACGCGCATACGGAAATAAATTTCGAGACGGGCATCACCGGGATCATTGGTCCCAACGGTGCCGGGAAGACGACGATTCTCGAGGCGATCGCGTGGGCGCTCTACGGAAACCAGGCGATACGCGGCAACCGTGACTCGATCCGATTCATGGGTGCCGGCGCGCGGGCGCTGGTCGAGGTCGACCTCGACTTCACCCTCGGATCCCACAGGTATCGAATCGTTCGCTCTCTCACCGGCGCCGAGGTCTTTCTCGACGGCTCCGACTCGCCGATCGCGAATTCGATCACGGCCGTCAACGACTTGCTGCAGCGGCGACTCGGCATGTCGCTCACCGAGTTCTACCACACCTACTTCACGGGCCAGAAAGAACTGAGCGTGATGGCGGCGATGAAGCCCGCGGGGCGTGGACAGTTCCTGTCGCGGGTACTCGGGTACGAGAAGCTGCGGATCGCGCAGGACCTGACGCGCGACAAACGCAATCGGACCCGGGCGTCGATCGAGGGGATGCAGCGTGGCATGCCCGATCCCGAGGCCGTGTTGCGCGCGCTGGCCGAAGCGGCATCGCGTAAGGAGGATGCGGAGGCGCGCGCGCACCAGGCGGCCCATCGCGGCGCGGTCCGACAGCGGGAGTGGATGGCCGTCGAGCCACGATGGGAGATGGTTCAGCGGCAACGCGAGCAATCCGGGCTGCTGCTGACGCAAATCAACGTCGCCGAGGAAAAGGAAGCCGCCCTCCATCGCGACGCGGACCGTCTCGTTCGCGAGCTCGAGGGTGTCAAGGCTGCGCGGTCGCAGCTTGACGCACTGCGCGAAGCTATCGAACCGCTTTTCGCGCTAAACGTCGAGCTACAGGCGCTGAACACTCTCTATCGCGAGGAAGGCCGGCGGAAAACGCTGCTCGAGGCGGAGTCCGCTCTGCGGGAGGAGATAGCGCGCCTCGAGGAGCGGCATGCGAAGATCGAGCGCGCTCCGGCGATGGAAGAGGAAGCGACGCTGGAGCTGGAGAAGAAGCGCGCGGAATTGGAAGACACCCAGGGCCTGCTTGAAGCACGCCGAACCGAGTGGGTGCGCGACCGCCAGGAGGCGCAGACCAAACGCGAGTCGCTGCGACAGCAATACACGGAACTCAAGCATCAGCGCGATCGCGTCGTCGCCGTCGGCGAGGATGGCGAGTGTCCAACGTGTGCTCGGCCGCTCGGGGGAAGCCTTCACACGGTGGTGGAGCACCTCGACGAGATGATCGAGACCGTCAACGTCGACGGCAACTATTACAAGGGTCGGGTCGAGCAGCTCGAGCAAATGCCCGATGACGTGCGCGCTCTCGATGAGAAGCGCCGCGCTTTGATGCAGGAAGTCGGCACGCTGGAACGGCGCCTCGCCAAAGTTCAGCTCGCGGTACAGGAGCTTGGGTCGATCGTTCGCGACATCGCCGCCAAACAGCAGCGCCAGATCCAGATGAAGCGCGACATCTCGCGCATCCCGCCCGGCTATGATCCCGCGCGCCACGCTGAAGTCATCGCCGACGTCGAGCGTCTTACTCCGATGGAAGCTGAGGCCGCGCGATTCCAGGCAATGCTCGAGCGCGAGCCGCAGCTGCGGCTGGAGCAGACGCGCATCGCCCAGGAAGTGATGCGCGTGCAGTCGACGCTCGGCACCCTGCGCACTCGGCGCGCCCAGATATCGTTTACGGAAAAAGAGTTCAACGATCTGAAGGCTGACTACGATCGCGTGCGCACGGAGCTGCAGGAGTCGAAGGTGGCCGCTGCGCGCGCGCAGGAACAGGTGTCGAGCGCGACGGCTGCTCTCGGAGCGGCGCAGGAGGCGGCCGAGGGGCTGAAGAAACGGGTGGCCGAGCTGGAGCTGCTTCAGACCGACCGCAGACTGCACGACGAGCTTGACCGCGCGTTCTCGGACCTGAGGACCCACCTCAATTATCAGCTGCGTCCCGAGCTGTCGGAGCTGGCGAGCGCGTTCCTCAGTGAGCTGACCGACGCGCGTTATACTGAGTTGGAGCTCGACGATCAGTACAACATCGTCATCCTCGAGGACGGGATTCCGAAGCCGGTTCTCTCAGGTGGTGAGGAGGATCTGGCCAATCTTGTGCTGAGATTAGCGATCTCACAGATGATCGCCGAGCGTGCGGGGCAGAGCTTTTCTCTGCTTATCCTCGACGAGGTTTTCGGATCGCTGGACGAAGCTCGGAGGTTCAACGTCGTGGAGCTGCTGCGCGGTTTGCAGGACCGGTTTGAGCAGGTCATACTAATCACCCACATCGAGCCGGTGCGCGAAGGAGTGGATCGGGTGATTTCAGTGCGTTACGACGCCGATACTGGAAGTTCGCTAGTGAGCGAGACTGAAGGCGGCGAGCCCGTGGTTCGCGAGCAGCGCGGCTTCTTCGACGATCGTGGACCGCGGAACAGGCCGCGCACCACCGACGGATCTGTCGAGCGCGAAGCGGAGGCGGGAGCGCTCTGATGGCTTTCGCCCGCAACTGGAGGCACGCGTGGGTCGCGGAGACGCCTGAGCGCGTCAGCGTGCGTGAGATCCCGTCACTCAACGCCGTTTTCAGTGAAGCGTTTACCGAGAGATATCGGAAGGACGGAATGGTTGGAGTGCGGGTGCCGCACCTCAACCCAGCCGTCTGGAAGTTCGCGATCACCGACGCGGAGGAAGGTGCGATGATCTGGCGCAACGCGCGCGACGGCATCGCGGCCTTCAACATGGTTCACCGCTCCGGCGTCGAAGGGTGGATGGGACCGCTGGCGGTGCATCCCGACTACCAGGGTCAGGGGATCGGCAAGATGATTGTTTCCTCCGGCGTCGAATGGCTGAAAGCCAGAGGCGCCCGTGTAATCGGACTGGAGACGATGCCGCGGACGATGGACAACGTCGGTTTTTATTCAACGCTGGGTTTCGCGCCAGGACATCTGACCATCACCGTGACCCTGGAGGCGGCGCGCGCGGGAATCCAGTCGACGGCGATGTCGTCGCTTGCTCCGCACGAGCGGGAGCTGGCGGTCAAGCAATGCCGGGCGCTCGTCGAGCAGCTCGCGCCCGGCTATGACTACACCCGCGAGATCGTGCTCACCGCGCAGCACCAGCTCGGCGACACGTTCTTCACGCGGAAAGGCTTCGATGTCACCGCGTTCGCGGTGTGCCACTCCGTGCCGCTCGTGGAAGGCAGAGCGACTGAAGAGTTGCGCGTCCTGAAGATGGTGGCGAAAACGGAAGCGGATTTCGACTCACTAGTGACGCAGCTCTGCGCGCACGCGAGGGCGAAGGCATCTCGTCGCGTGGCCATCAGGGTGCAGGGACAGTACACCGACATCTATCGCCGGCTCGTCGCTCGCGGTGCGCGGGTGCGATGGACCGATCTGAGAATGGCGATGCACGACCATGCCGAGTCGCGTCCGCAGAACGGCGGAATAGTTCTGTCGAACTGGGAGATTTAGCGGCGCCCTGTTGGGCTGCTTCCAGTATCCAGATGCCACTTCACCCAGAGTTGGTCGCGCTCCAGGAACGCCTTGTTCGCGGCGGGACGACGGCAGTGGCCGTTGCCGATTACCTCGAGATCAGGCTGTCGCTGTTTTCCACCGTGCGAGTGCAGTACGCCGAAGGCCGGCTGTCTGTGGTTCCGTTTTTCGGCTTCGTGCCGAGGACCCGCGCGACACTGATGACAACTACAATCGTCGTTCTCGGAATCCCCGCGCTCTTTCTGAGCGGCGGGGCTACTCCGATGAACTTCGCTTTTGGGTTCCTCGGCGTGTTGTCACTGGTCCATGAGTGCACGCGTTACGTGCTGACGGAGTCGGCGGCGACCAGAGTGCAGATGCTTTGGGACAGGCTGACCGGCGCCGACGCAATTGACGCCGCACAATCGGCAACATCCCCGAGCGCGCTCGGAGCCCGCGGGGAGCTCGCCGCTCAACAGGTCACGCGCACGTCGGGCGTTCGCGTCAGATAGGAATCTCCGTGTCTACCGCGAAATCAGCGGGGCAGTCCCACGCGAGGCGGACGGCAACGGCAGCGCCGGCCAAACAGATCGCGACGTTTCTAGCCAAGTACGCCCCGGAGATGGCCGCCGCGGCGAGTGACGCACGGGCCCGGATGCGGAAGCGCATTCCGGGCGGCATCGAGTTCGTGTACGACAACTACAACGCTCTCGTTTTCGGATTTGGTCCGACAGAGAGGGTTTCCGACGCAGTCCTTTCGCTGGCGGTTTTTCCGGAGTGGGTGACGCTTTGCTTCCTCAAGGGTGCGAATCTGAATGATCCGCAAAAGCTGCTAAAGGGAAGTGGAAACATCGTCCGCAACCTTCGGTTGAGCTCGCCCGCGCATCTCGAGGATCCTGAAGTCGCAAAGCTGGTGTCAGCCGCCATCGCCGCGGCGACGCCTCCATTTGCGGCGGACACCTCGGAACCGCGGACTATCGTCAAATCGATTTCCGCGAAGCAGCGCCCGCGCCGCCCGCGCCAACCGCGAGCGAGGAAAAGCAAGTAGCAATTGCTTGACGGCTTCCGCGCCGCATCCTACGTTCGCTCGTCGCTTGTTTTCGCCGCTCCCCAACCCAACCGACTCTCCATGAGAAGACGCGAAGTCGTACGATTTCTTGGCGCCGCACTCGCTCTCCCATTTCTCCCGCGCGGCGCTGAAGCCGCGATCCAGCTCGGCGAGCAAATCCATCTCCGGCTCGGTGACGTTCCTTTCCGAACGCTGAATCCCGATCAGCAAAGGCTGGTCACCCAGATCGCTGAGATGATAATCCCGGAGACGGATACTCCGGGCGCGACGAGCGTAAAGGTCCCGCAGTTCATCGATCTGATTCTGACCGAGTGGATGAGCGATGAGGAGAAGGCTGCGTTCCTGGCGGGATTGTCTGACATCGACGTGCAGACGGTGGCTATGGGGTCACCGCGCTTTATGGATCTGACCGAGGTGAAGAGGGGCGAATTTCTCACCGGTCTGGATGCTAAGCGGCCGCAGAAGACCGGTGCCGTTCACGCGTTCGAGCGGATCAAGGCGCTGACGGTTTACGGCTACTTCACGTCGAAGCCCGTACAGCAGGACGTTCTCAAGACCCAGATGTTCTTTAACGGTTACGACGGCAACGTTCCCTTCACCCCACAGGTCTGACGATGGCTGACACCTATGATGCGATCGTCGTCGGATCAGGAATCTCCGGCGGGTGGGCGGCGAAGGAGCTGACCGAGCACGGGCTCAAGACGATAGTCCTGGAAGCCGGGCGTCCGATCGATCCTGCGGTCGACTATGTCGAGCATGTGATGCCCTTCGAGAAGCGCTACCGCGCAATGGGCAATCGCAATCAGCAGGAGCGGTATCAGCCCGTCCAGAGTCTGTGCGGCGCGTGCGACGAGTACGCGAGCAAGTTCTTCGTCAACGATCTCGATAATCCATACTCGACGCCTGAAGGCAAGCCGTTTTCGTGGATTCGCGGACGGCAGGTCGGCGGCAAGTCGATCATGTGGGGCAGGTGCGTCTTCCGCTGGAGCGACCTCGACTACGAGGCGAACGCGAAGGAAGGCGTCGGTGTCGACTGGCCGATCCGCTACAAGGACATGGCGCCGTGGTGGAGTTACGTCGAGAAGTTCGTCGGAATTCAGGGACGTCACGAAGGTCTCGCCCAGCTGCCTGATGGTGAATTCCTGAAGCCCTGGCCAATGAACGCAGCGGAGCAGAAGGCGCGCGAAGTGCTGCTGACGAAATTCAATGGCGAGCGCGTCGTGACCAATATGCGCCTGGCGGTGTTGAGCGAAGACCACCTCGGCCGCCAGAAATGTCATCTGT
>DATBXT010000161.1:0-6892 GCA_036514115.1 Gemmatimonadaceae bacterium | reverse complement strand
AGCGCACACACCCTGGGCGACGCCGATAAATCGCGCGTCGGCTACGACAGAATCTTCAAGAGCCGCGCGGGCTTCTGGATTTTCGCCGGCATCCTCGCGGCGGCGGAATTCACCGCCAACTTCCCGGTGTTCCGTCTGTTATTGCCGATGGACTCGACCCTCATGCAGCTCGCCCAAAGCCTCGGCGAGGCCGCCGAGAGCAACACCTGGCTGGCCGGCCCCATGGTGGTGTTTCAGGATATGCTCCTTCACTTCGAGGCGTTCGTCGTCGCGCTGGTCGCCGTGGTTATCCTCGTGCTGCTCGGAAAGACCGCGGGCTCATCCGCGCGATCGATTGTAGCGTTCAGCGCCAGGGAGTCGCCGCTGGCATCGACCAGCATCCGGAGCAATCGCCGACAGAATCTGGTCGTCTTCGTCGCCGCGGTGGCCGGGATCGGTTTCGTGCTGACCTTCCTCTACTCTGCGCGCGCGCAGATCGCCCAGACCGCCGCCGATCGCGTTCACGCCGATAGTGTCTCCTTACAGCAGGCGCGCGTGGCGCAGGCCGCGGCGGGCACCGATCTCACCAAGACCGCTGCAACGACGCAACGTGAGCTCGAGGCGTCGCGAACTCTTCAGCAGCATTCCGACGACGCCGCTTACGCCATCACCGTCCAGCGAATCAACCAGGCTATTCTATGGCTGAATCTCGGGCTGGTGCTCGCCGCGATGACTTTGGGTTTTGTCTACAAGCAGGAGGAGCTCTCCGACAAACGCGGTGAGCATCCCATTCTGGGATTGATGCGCGCCCGGATTCGGCGCCTCGACTCCGACGCGCTCAAGCTGAAACATGCCGCGATGGCTGCTCAGAACGGTGCGAACAACGAGGCGGGTCGCATCAATCACCTGGTGAGATCCAACCCGCTGCGCGATTGGCGTGGCAAGCAGGAGCGTTTGCAGAGCGTCATCCCGATCTTTCGTGGGGAGAATGCCCGGCTGAGAAGAATCGATCCAGCCAGCATTCTCGCTTTCCAGGAACCGTTCCTCATTCCGCTTCCAGAGCTGGACGAGAGTGTGGAATTCCGCACGCCGGTGGAATTCGATCAGCTCACCCGGGAGCTGGAGAATCTCCGCATCGAGTATGCTCGAGTCGTTGGATACTCGTCCGCGGGAATTGACCAGCAGCTCTCAACAGCGAGGTCGTCATGAGGCTACGCCCATCCCGTCTCCTGAGCGCGGCACTCGGAGGAAAATCTCACCTTGGAGCATTGTTGCTGACGACGCTGGGCTGCGCATCAGTGGACGGCAGCGCGCTCCCGCACCAAGCCCGTTCTTATATCGTAGGGGTCGACATTTCCGGCAGTCGCACACCCACCGAGCTCGCCGAATCGAAGCAGCTTCTCAACAGACTGATCGACAATCTGGAAGTCGGCGACCGGCTCACGCTTGTCGAGATGTATCAGGGTGGCAAGCTGCCGGCGCGGCAATGGTCCGACAGCACCCGTGCGCCACGCACGCCCGGCAAAGTCGGACCCTCCGAGCTCAGACGGCTGAATGACTTCAAGGCGATCGCGAAAATGCAGGCGCAGATTCTTTTCGACACCACCCGGGCCAAGGAGATAAGGAACACCGACATCTTCGGAACACTCGTGCGGGCGGCCGACTACTCGAGACCGGCGCCGAACACACGACGTACGCTGCTGCTGCTTTCTGACATGATCAATGAGACTCCCGACGTCACCATGACAACCCGCAGCGACATACCAACCGATGCCTGGATCAAGCATCTCTCAGCCGCTCAAAGGATCCCGCAGCTGCGCGATGTGTGCGTTGTGGTGGCGGGCGCGGATGTCAGCAGCGCGCGGGGTGCGGCCATTCGTGACTTCTGGGAAAAGTACTTCGCCGCCACTGGCGCGCGTCTCGATCCCGCCAACTATCGGAACATGATCGCCAATGCGGCTGAGGTTAGCTGCGGAGGGTGAGCATTATTAATTTTCTCACCTTCACACCAACAGAGGGTTGAATGTCGAAAGTCGCACAATCGCTTGAAGTGACGTGCTCGCCCGAAAGCGTCATGGATTACATCATCGACGTTACCAACCACCCTGCCTTCATCGGTCCCCTCAAGTCCGTCTCTAACATCAGAGGCGACGTGAAGCAGCCCGGAACGAGCTGGGACTGGGTTTACAGCCTCGCCGGTGTCGAGCTCTCGGGAAAGGCGGAGACTGTTCGCTTCGTCCCCGGGAAAGAATTCGTGTACAAGACGACGAGCGGCGCCCAAAGCACTTTCACCTATCGCGCCGATGGCGCCGGCGGAAAGACCCGAGTCAGCCTGAACGTCGAATACGAAGTTCCTTCCAACGCGCTCTCGAAAATGAAAGCGTCAATGTTCGAGAAGCTGAACGACGCCGAAGGGAAGCGCGTCGTCGAGAACCTCAAGGTAATTCTCGAAGCATAAGATTGAGGGCGATTCTGCCATGGATCGTCGCGTACGCGGCGATCCTCCTGGTGTGGGCGCTGATCATCGTTCGGCGTCCGGGCCCCACGCTCTGGAAAGGAACATCGCTGGCCGTTCTGAACGTCGCGACGGTGCTCGTCTCGGCTGTCGCAGTCGGCTTGACACCGGCATTCATCATCTTCGCGATCGCGCTCATCGTCGTCGCAATAGTAGTAAGAGACCGCTGGTTGCTGGTAGGAATAACTGCGCCTGATTCTACCGCAGTTCTCGAGAGGTGCTTCAATCAAACTCGCGCATCATCGACTCGTACAGCCGACGCCTACGCAATGAACTGTGGCGACGGCGAGATGACTGTCACCATTCGCCCAACCATGGGCCGCCTCGTGAATGTCAGCTTCGTTGGCGGCACCGGATCCAAAAAGGCGCGTCTCGTGCGCAATCTATTCTGTAAACAGTTCCATTCTTCTTTCCCCACCCCACGCTTTCGCGTTTGACCCGCCTCCCTTATCCCTCATCCCTCATCCCTCATCCCGCATCCCGCATCCCTCATCCCCCATCCCGCATCCCCCATCCCGCATCCCGCCTACGTAACCCTACGTATCCCCCCGCCAGCCGCCGCGGGGTAGACTGAAGATCATGAGCTCAACTTCGTACGCCGGAATCCAATCGATCGCTGAGTATCTGCCGGCCCAGGTCAGCAGCGTGGGCGAGCTGCACGACCGGGGGTTGGTGCGCGGATCGCCGGCAACGCTGCGATCCTTCGGCTTCAGCACTGTGCACCTCGCCGACCATGAAACGAACATCGACATGGCGGTTGCAGCAGCGGACAGACTTCTGCGGGAGAACGACATCGATCGCGATGAGATCGGAATGATTCTCTACGCGGCTGCGCTCAACTCGAGCTCCACCCTGTGGGACGGAAACGGCGGGTCGCCGAACGGCTCCGTTCTGCAGCTGGAGACGGTGCCTGATCTCTTCAAGTATCCCGCGTCGCTCATCCAGACCGAGCTCGAGCTGACCAATGCCGCGGTCGTCGGAATTAACCAGATCGGCTGCGCATCGATTTTTGCGGCGCTCAGGATGGCTCGCGCACTAATCGTGGCGGAAGACGACCTGCGCGCGGTGTTGTGCGTGAGCGCTGACAAGTTTCCGGCCGGACGACCCCGCGACCTCGCCTATAACCTCGTCTCCGACGGAGCCTGTGCCGCGCTCGTACGTCGAAACAGCGATCGAAACAGAATCCTCGAGTGCACCCAGATCACCAAGGGCTCGCTTTGGGATAGCGAAGAGATCGAAAATGAGATCATCGCCGCCTACTTCCCGACAGCTACGGCGCTGGTCGAGCGCACGCTGGCGAAAGCCGGTCTGAAGATCGACGACATCGCCCTCGTCATCCCCCACAACGTTTCTCTCCGCAGCTGGGAAATACTCGGCAGGCTGATCGGTTGTCCGAGCGACCGGATATACACCGAGAACATTTCCCGGGTCGGGCACACTATTGCATCCGACAATCTCCTGAATCTCCGCCAGGCGACTGAAAGTGGACGGATCAAAAAGGGAGATCACTTGCTGCTTTTCACTTTTGGCTACGGCTCCAGCTGGGCCTGCATGATCGTTCAGCACTGATGAGAAAGCAGTCGATTCTGCTGACCGGTGCGACTGGCGCGGTAGGGAGCGACCTGCTGCGGAGCCTCGCTGCGCGACGCGACGTGAGCATCAAGGTGCTCGTCCGCCGCGCGAACGGTGAGCCACGCCAGCGAATCAACGAAATCCTCGGCGACGTCGACGTGAAGGCGCGACTCGGCATTCTCGAGGGCGACATCAGCGCCGGCCCGTCGCTGGGACTCGATAATGATTCGCTCTTATCGCTGCAGCGCGACACCACACACATCATTCACGCTGCGGGCTCGACATCCTTTGCGCTTTCACTTGCCGAGTCACGCGCGGCCAATGTCTGGGGAACGCGGAACGTGCTGGATTTCGCGTCCAGCTGTGCCTCGCTCGAATGCGGCGCATTTCTGAGCACCGTCTATGTGAGCGGAAAGCGGCGTGGCGAATTCGCGGAATCCGACTACGGTGACGCGGGGCTCGGCTTCGTCAACAGCTACGAAGAGTCGAAAGCCGAGATGGAGGAGATGATTCGAGCGGCGATGCATGACCTGCCGCTGATTCTGGTTCGTCTCAGCACGGTCCTCGGAGATTCGAGTACCGGCAAGGTCAGTCGATTCAACGCCATTCATCAGGCAATCAGACTTTTCTACAGCGGCCTGGCGCCGATGATTCCCGGCGACCCCAATGAGCCGGTTGACCTGGTGAGCTCCGATTTCGTCGCCGACGCGACACTCCATTTGCTCGAGCACGCACCGAGGCCGGGCGTATATCACCTGGCTGCCGGGCGCGATTCCTCCAACACACTGGAAGAGCTGATCGACGAGACCATGAGCGCGCTCACTCAATTCCGGCCCAGCTGGCGGAAGCGAACTGTGGAAAGACCGCTCATCGTCGATCTCGACACTTACGAGCTGTTCGTGCGCTCGGTCGAGGAAACTGACAATCCAGTGCTGCAGGGAGCGACGCGATCGATTCGCACCTTCGCTTATCAGCTCGCTCATCCGAAGGTCTTCGAGACGCACCGCGCAAAGGCGACCCTCGCGGGGAACGGAATCTCGGCGCAGCAGTCGCTCGCATTCTATCCGCGCGTCGTGAAATATTGCCTCGAGAGCAATTGGGGAACGCGCCGGTGGTGACCTCGATGGAGTTGGAGCAGCGCTTGCTGCGGTTCACCCGCGACCGGCTGGCCGCGCCAGAGGTCGCGTCTTCGATAACGGCCGACACCAGGCTGTTCGAGGACCGCGTCATCGACTCGCTCAAAGTGCTGGAGCTGATCGCGTTCGTGCAGTCGGAGATCGGAAGGAAGATTGCCGATGCGCAAATAGTTCTGGCGAACTTCCGGTCGATTGCGACGATCGCGCGTGTATTTACTGGCGGGGAAGTAGTAGCAGCGAGACGACCCGCACGTCGTGGCTTACTCAGGCCTCGGGCGAATGGTTCCTCGCCGGTGGCCGAGCTATTCGCGCGTGGTGATTTGGAGCTTACAGCCGAAGGCGGACTCGTCATGCGTGGTGCGGCGGCTTCGCTCTGCGATTACATGGACGATATCGTCCGTGGTTGGGCGCTGGAGCTGGGTGCAATGGAGAAGACCTTTCCACCCGACATCCCGGTCGCCACTCTGGATCGCGCCGGCTTCACCTCGGCTTTTCCCGACAAGCTCGTTCCCGGGCGCTCGCCCGCGGTCTGCTACAACCACTACCCGTCGTTCTCTGACACGACACTGAGCACCGGAGGGTCGATCGTCACCGCGATCGGCCGCTGCTACCGAAATGAATACGACGCGGCTTCCGATCATCCCGCCGAACGGCTGGCGTCGTTCACCATGCGGGAGATAATCGCTGTCGGGAACGACGGATTGGTGGAGCGCCTTCGTACCGAGGTGATGGATCGCGTCGTACAGTGGATAAAGGATCTCGCGCTGGACGGGGTGATCGAGACGGCGACCGATCCTTTCTTCACCAACGACACACGCGGCCGGATGCTGATGCAGCAGATGCTGCCGCTCAAATACGAGCTGCGGTTGCGCGTCGCGGACGATGGCAGGAGCGTCGCCGCCGCTTCGTTCAACAATCACCAGCAACACTTCGGGAGGGCGTTCTCTATACGCCTCCCCTCGGGTGAATACGCGCACAGCGGGTGTGTCGCATTTGGCTGGGAGCGGTGGGTGATCGCGTTCATCAATCAACACGGCGCGAATGAAGCCGGCTGGCCTTTGGCAGTGGAGGCGAGAGATGGCGCAGCCACTACCTGACCTTTCCGACGTGTCCTTCGCCGAGTCGGCACAGCCCGTCAATCGCACCCGACGCTCGGAATCCATCCCGCGCCGGCTGG
This sequence comes from Gemmatimonadaceae bacterium, assembly GCA_036514115.1. GTDB lineage: Bacteria > Gemmatimonadota > Gemmatimonadetes > Gemmatimonadales > Gemmatimonadaceae > UBA4720. The sequence goes on along the minus strand of DATBXT010000161.1, from coordinate 513 downwards.
TAGCGGAGGGCAAGTATCACTTGCTGCCTGTCTACGCGCTGCTGACCACCAGCGATCTGGCGCGCGAGGGAATCCGCAACTCCGGGAGCTTCCGTTTCGCGGATCACATCTACAGAAACGAGCCGAGCGGTCGCTACGGCGTCGGACGCCTCCTGGACAGAGTCCTGCTGAAGCTGAGAGGGGCGCGATCGATGCGCAGCCGGTTCTTCCACTCTCGGCGCGAGATCCTGGGCGCCATCAACGCGATGAGCGGCTCTTCGCAACGGGTGGTGGTGTCGGTGCCCTGCGGCATCTCGCGCGACCTGTACGAAGTCGCGGAGAACTTGCATGCAACCGCGCCTGACCTCTACGAGAATGTGCGGTTCATCGGAATCGATCTCGACAGCGAAGCGCTCGATCTTTCGCGGGAGCTTACTCGTGAACACCCGCTCTTCGATTTCCACCGGGCCGACGCACTTTCAGACGGCTCGATTCCGTCAGAGGTGGACGTCATCGTGTCCCTCGGGTTTGGGG
>DATBXT010000160.1:0-5578 GCA_036514115.1 Gemmatimonadaceae bacterium | reverse complement strand
ACCGTTATCGTAAACGGGTTTGAAAAAGGCGGATCCAGCTGGACCGTGTGTGGCTCGGTGAAGTAGTTGTCCGGGCAAGCCACGTCCCGTCCTTTCGACGCATCACTGCCCAGGACAGTTAGTGTCGCGTGTTGCGGACTACGCTCGGTAACGATTCGCTCGAATGATTTGCATCCGCCGAGTTCCACCGTCAGCACTACACTCATCGGGGTGCCCGCCGCGATTTTCGCTGGCGCGTCGAGTTGCGCCACTCCCAGCGTGACTGACTGATCAGGCGAAAAAGGGTTGCAGCTTTGGACGATCCCAACGACGCACGCCAGACTCAGACCTGACAACGCAATCTTCATATCCCCTCCTCCAGGTAGACTGTAACGAGACAACCTGGACCAAAACGCCGCAAGCCTTATTTCTGAGCTTCGCCTTTCCAGCGGGTGACGAGAGTTTGCTCGATGCCGAGCTGATCGAGCATCCTCGCGACCATAAAGTCGATTAGCTGGGAAATCTCTTTCGGTTGGTGATAGAATCCGGGGGCAGCGGGCATGACCACAGCGCCAGCGCGCGCCAGGCGCAGCATGTTGCCCAAGTGGATCGCACTCAACGGCGTCTCCCTCGGCACCAATACAAGCTTACGCTGTTCCTTCAGTGTGACGTCTGCCGCTCGCTCGATCAGCGATCGCGAAGCGCCCGCGGCGATCGCCGAGAGCGTCCCCATCGAACAAGGGCAAACGATCATTCCGGCCGTCCGCGATGACCCCGAGGCGGGCGCGGCGCCGCGATCGTCGTTGGAGAAAACCTCCACGTAAGAAGCCCAGGCATCGATCCCGACCGCGTCCCGCAACGCATCCATCGATTCGATGCCCGCCTCGGTCGCCAACAGGCGCATCCCATACTTCGAGACGATCAGCGATACACGGCGATGCGCGGCAGTCAGCGCCTGCAGCAATCGCACGGCGTATGGCGCACCCGACGCGCCAGTGATCCCAACGACGATCGGTGGCGTTCCGTTCATCTGAAGAGCCTTTCGGTGAACACGAACCCAAGAAAGACGATGCTGATCACACCATTCATGGTGAAGAACGCTGCGTCCAGACGCGAGAAGTCGTCAGCCTTTACCAGTGAGTGCTCGTAAAGAAGCAAAGCCGCCGCGACGATGACCCCCAGAAAATAAACCAGTCCCGCACCCGCGCCGACTCCCGCCAGCGCGAGTGCGGCGACGGTAGTCAGATGCAGAACGCGGGCGATGCCGAGGGCATTCGCCTCGCCGAAGGTTGATGGAACCGAATAGAGGCCATTTTCACGGTCGAACGATACATCCTGCAATGCATACAGGATGTCGAAGCCGCCGACCCATGTCGCCACTGCAACCGCCAGCGCGATGAGCATCCACCACGGATTGCTCCACGCTCCGGTGACCGCCAGATATCCACCAACCGGCGCGATTGATAATCCGACGCCCAGCACGAGGTGCGACCAGCGCGTAAAGCGCTTGGTGTAGCTGTAAAAAAGCACCCACGCGAGAGCAACGGGCGAGAGTGCCAGGCACAGCTGGTTCAGCTGCCACGCGGAGATTATGAATGCGACGGACGCAATGACCACCGCCACGGTCGCCTCCCGAACCGTCATCGTCCCCGAAGGAATCTCGCGCGACCTCGTGCGCGGATTTCGCGCGTCAATCTCCCGGTCAACGATCCGGTTGAAGCCCATCGCCGCAAATCGCGCCGTTGTAAACGCGACGACAACCCAGACGACGGTGATGAGCGTGATAGACGCGACATAGCTCGCCAACACCACACCGACGAGGGCGAAGGGCAGAGCGAACACAGTGTGTGGCAGGCGAACCAGGTTGGCGTGTCGCATCAACATGCCCTGCCCGCGGAAAGTCTGACCTTCGCGCCCGGGTGCCGTCACGACGTTTCTATCTCGGCTCATTGCGCTCGAACCTCTCCGCTCGATGCCCCGGTCCGAGGGCAAGTGTCGCCCACATGTCGTCGACGCGCTGTTTCGTCGCTGAATCCATCTCGATCACCTTGGGCCAATTTCGCGTGAATCCCTCTTCCGGCCATTTGCGCGTGGCATCGATGCCCATCTTCGAGCCGTAGGTGAACCCGCGGCTGGAGTGATCGAGCACGTCGACCGGGCCCATCGAGAACCTGACGTCCCGCTCGGGATCGATGTGGTTCAGGGCCACCCACCACGCCTCCTGCACGTTGCGCACGTTCACGTCCTTATCGAGAACGACAATAACCTTGGCCAGCGCCATCAGACCCTGTCCCCATAGCGCATTCATAACTTTGTAGGCCTGACCGGGATACTGCTTGTCGATCGAGACGAAGACGAGGTTATGAAAAATTCCCTCGGCTGGCATGTGATAGTCGACGATCTCGGGAACGGTGAGCCGAAGGAGTGGCAGAAAGATCCTTTCGGTGGCGTGCCCGAGATAGAAATCCTCCATCGGGGGTCGTCCGACGATGGTCGTCGCGTAAACCGCATTTCGGCGCATCGTCACCGCGGTCACGTGAACCTGCGGATAAAGATCGGCCTCCGAGTAGAAGCCGGTATGGTCCCCGAAAGGGCCTTCGATCACGAGCGGCTCCGCAGGATCGATGTAGCCCTCGATCACGAATTCGGCGTCGGAGGGAACCTCCAGATCGCAGGTTACGGCCTTCGCGAGACTCACCGGGTTCTTGCGCAGAAAACCGGCGAACAGAAACTCGTCGATAGTCGGCGGAAGCGGCGCAGACGCCGAATAGACGGACGCTGGATCGGCACCGACAGCGATCACCACAGGCATGCGTTCGCCCTTCTCCGCCATCTCGCGCCAATGCGCGGCGCCCACTTTGTGCCGCTGCCAGTGCATCGCCAGCGTTCGCGGTCCGAGCACCTGCACCCGGTACATGCCGACATTCCGAATCCCACGCTTGGGATCCTTCGAGATCACCATCGGCAGCGTGACATACGGGCCGCCGTCTTCCGGCCAGCACGTGATGATTGGCAGGCTCGACAGGTCGACGTCATCGCCCTGAAGAATGATCTCCTGGCAGGCGGGCTTCCCACTTCGCATCCGCGGCGGAAACTTGCCGACCTCCAGCAGCCGCGGCAGCATGGCAAGTTTCCCCACCAATCCTTCAGGAACTTTCAGATCCAGCATCTCGGTAATGCGTTCCCCGATCTCGTCGAGATCGCTCACGCCGAGCGCCAGACACATCCGCTTCATCGATCCGAAGAGATTGATCGCCACCGGGTACTGCGACCGCTGGCCGTTGTCGAGGATGACGTTTTCGAAGTAGAGCGCCTTGCCGCCGCCAGGCTGCTTCATCACGCGATCCGCGATCTCGCAGATCTCCAGGCGCGCCTTGACTGGCTCGCGTATACGCGCGAGCTCTCCGATGCGGTCGATCGCGGACAGAAACTGCGATATGGAATCCAGGCTCACTTGATCGGGACTGAAGTAACTGGACGCTCTCCGACGTGGATTGCGGCTACGCCGAACGACAGACTGGTCCAGGTCACAGCTGTGAAACCCGCGCGCGTCATTCTGCCGGCGAGCTCTTCTTCCACCGGGAAGTTGGCGACCGATCGCGGGAGATACTGGTACGCGGTGCGATGACCGCTCACCGCGCGTCCGATCATCGGCAAAACATTATGGAAATACCACTGGTATAACGCGCGGAGTGGACGGATTCGCGGCGTCGAGAACTCGAGGATCACGAAGCGAGCGCCCGGTGCCAGCACCCGGAAAATCTCCCGCAGTGCCGCGTCCAGACCAGCGACGTTTCTGATTCCGAAGGCCACGATCGCCCCCGCCAATTGACCAGTCGCCAGCGGCAGCTGCACCGCGTCGCCCGCCACCGGCGCCACGCTCCGCCCCTTCACCTTTCCCCTTCCCGCCCTCAACATCGGCTCGGCGAAGTCTGCGCCTATAACAAGACCCCGAAAGCCAGGCAGCATCGAAATGCTTTGCGCGACATCCAGAGTGCCAGCGCAGAGGTCGAGGTAACGGCCCCCCAGGTCGCGTTCCACGCCGAGCGTCGCGATGGCCTTTCGGCGCCAGCGACGGTCGATGTTCAGACTCAGAACGTGGTTGAGGAGGTCGTAGCGCGGGGCGATCTCCGAAAAGATCTGCTTTACGTAAGCTCTCTTTTCGGCGCCACCGGCAGCGGCGGCAGTGGCGGTCGCGCTGTCGATGTCAGTTGCCAACATTGTCACGAAAGTTGTCCGGCGACAGTGCGCGGGGCAAGCTATCTTTCCCGCTCTTCACCCATGCCAGCAAGGTCCTACACCGACGTATCCGACCAGCAAGTGGTCGTCTTCGCCCAGGAAGGGCGAGAAGACGCCTATCGCGAGCTTATCAAGCGATATGAGCGCCCGGTGTTCTCATTGATATATCGGATGGTCCGCGACAAGGAGACCGCCGAAGACCTCGCGCAGGAAACCTTTATCAAGGTACTGAATAACATTGATCGGTACCGGCCAGAGTTCAAATTCTCGAGCTGGCTGTTCAAGATCGCCAATAACATCACCATAGATCACCTGCGCCGGAGGCAGGTGGATACGATAAGTATCGAAGGCTCACCGAACGCGGTCACTGCTGAGAGCGCGAGAGCGACAGCGGTTACGGTTACCAGCGGCGGTGAATCTCCGCTCGAAGAGCTCGAGTCGCGCGAGATCGGCGCCGAGATCGAGAAGGCGATCGCCAAGCTCAGACCGGAGTACAGAGCATGCATTATCCTCCGGCACGTCGAGGACTACTCCTACGACGAAATCGCCGAAATCGTGAAACTCCCGCTCGGTACGGTGAAGACCTACATCCACCGTGCCAGGCAGGAATTGAGGCAGTATCTGGGGGACATGAGGGAGGGATGAGGGATGCGGGATGCGGGATGCGGTGGGTATGGGGGAATACGGGACGCCGCGTCCCTCACCCCACCGCATCCCGCATCCCCCATCCCTCATCCCGCATGTTCCTCCAAGCAAAAACTCTCGAAAAACCTGAAACTTCCACCGTACCAAACCCGTAAGCCCTCAGGTGAGGAATCCATGATCGAGCACGACTTCGACGAAGATTTCGTCCCCATTGCGGCCGAGTTGCAGCGACTGCCCTATCTGTCGCCCTCTCGGGATTTTGCTGATCGCGTCATCGCCGGCGTCGATCGGCTGCAGTCGGCCCGTGTAGTTCCGGTAAGTGCCTCGAGGCACCTGGAGCTCCATCAGGGCGGGCAGCAGTCAGTTGTCGCGCGCAGACGCGTCAGCGTCGCTCGTGCCACGGGCAGAGCCACCGCGGGTGTCGCTCTCATCGCTGCCGCGGCGTTCATGTTCTTCGAGATCGACGTCCTGACCGCCATCATGAGCGCTGCTGTTGCTCAGTACGCCTTGTCGATTGCGGCGATTGGAACGCAGATCGGCGCGGTTGTTCTCGGGGCCGAGACGATTGCCTTCCTCCAGGCAGGAGCCGTCCAGGCCGCTGTCCTCTATCTGGTGCTCGCCTTCGGCCTCGTCGCCGGCTACACCGGAATTCGAACCGCCGCACAAATCGCCAAACGCAAGGCAGCGTAATGAAATCGATCCTGCTCGGTCTGAC
>DATBXT010000159.1:0-2067 GCA_036514115.1 Gemmatimonadaceae bacterium | reverse complement strand
GTGTTCGTCGCGATGACCGCGATGCGCGAATCCATTCCCGCCAGTGTCGACCCCGGGTTGAAGCCGAACCAGCCGAAAGCGAGGATGAACGTTCCCAGCAGCGCCATCGGGATGGTGTGTCCGGGAATGGCGTTGCTGGTTCCGTCGGCGTTGTACTTCCCGCGCCGCGGGCCGATGAGTTTTCCGGCGACGAGCGCCAGCACGCCGCCCGTCATGTGCACCACCGATGATCCGGCGAAATCGACGTGGCCATGTCCAAGGCCGACGTTTCTGCCGAGCGCGGCGAGCCAGCCGTTGCCCCACACCCAGTTTGCGTAAACCGGATAGATCACACCGGCGATGAAGACGGAGAAAATGCAGAAGGAGGAGAACTTCCATCGTTCAGCCGCGGCGCCCGTGGGAATCGTCGCCGTGGTGTCCATGAACACCATCTGGAACAGGAAGTACGCGAAGATCGACGCGTTGTAGGCGACGCCCGTCAGGAAGAATCCCTGCATGCCGAACAATCCCCAGGCGTGTCCGCCGAGATTGACGGTGAACTCGGTGTTCAGCTTGTCGTAACCGCCGAGCGTGGCGAGAGCGCCAATCCCGCCCGCTTGCAGGGCGAAACCGATTGCCCAATACGCGATCATACCGATCGCGTAGACCATGAAGTTCATGGTCATGGTGTGGCCGGCGTTTTTGGCGCGCGTGAAACCTGTCTCGACCAGCGCGAAACCGGCCTGCATGAACATCACCAGGAATCCGGCGATGAGCGTCCACACCAGGTTGATCGACGTGGAGTTGGCGGCGGTCTGGACGACAACGGAATCGAGCTTGGTGCTGGCGGCAGTCTGCGCGATCAGCACCACCGGCGCCGCCAGCAGTCCGGCGACTGTTACTGCGCCTCTTATGAACCCCTTCACAGTTTCTCCTCCAGTGCGACAGGTGAGAGTTGCGACGCGTGAAAAACAAAAACCCCCGCGTTCGTGGATCGAAACGCGGGGGTGAATGGAAACTGTGAAGCTCTGGCGACTCTACCCGGTGCGCTCGATCACGTCCCACAGGAGCTGTGGGAGCTGACGGTTATTTCCGGGATTTGAATTAGAGACGCGGCGAGCGATGAGCGGCATGTCAGAGCTGGCGGTAGCGGAGCAAAGGATTCTCGACGTCGGCAACATGTCTTGTCCAAGGAGGACTGTCAATAGCTTTGTGCAATATTTGCAAAATTAACAGTCCAAGCGGTCTGGAAGAGGGAAATAAATGCAGAATGTCTGGCGTGGGGTGGTGATTACGCACGAAATGCGATACAGTTGAGCAACAAAAAAAAGCGGGAGACGGTAGGTCTCCCGCATCCCGCTTCCCGCCTTCCGCCTTCCGCCTCCCGCCCCCGCCTACACCCTCGCCTGCAAATTCGCCAGCCGCTCCGCCGCCCTCTCCAGCGTCTCCTGCTTCTTACAGAACGCGAACCTCGTCATCGACTTCCCGAGCTCGGGGCGCGAGTAAAAACTCATCCCGGGCACGGTCGCCACGCCGATGTCCTTCGCCAGCCAGATCGCAAACTCCCGCGACTCCAGATCCGAGATGTCCGAAAAATCCGCGAGTATATAGTATGCGCCCTCTGGTGCCGCGTACTTGAAGCCCCCTTCATCCAGCGCCGCGCACATGATGTCCCGCCGCGCACGGTACTCGAGGGCGAGATGATTATAGTAGTCGGCGTCGAACGCCATCCCCACCGCCCCGGCGGCCTGCAAAGGAGCTGGCGCGCCCACCGTCAGAAAGTCGTGGACCTTCCGAATCGGTGACGTGAGCTCGGCGGGCGCGATGGCGTAGCCGAGTCTCCAACCGGTGCACGAGAAAGTCTTCGAAAGCCCGGAGATGGTGACCGTCCGCTCGCGCATTCCCGGGCATGTCGCCAGCACATGGTGTCCGCCCGCATACCGGATGTGCTCGTAGATCTCGTCGGTGATGGCGATGACGTCCCACTTCTGGCACAGGTCGGCAATCAGCTTGATCTCTTCGCGCGTGAAGACTCTGCCGGTCGGATTGTGGGGAGTGTTCACCACGATCGCTCTCGTTTTATTCGTG
>DATBXT010000158.1:0-9367 GCA_036514115.1 Gemmatimonadaceae bacterium | reverse complement strand
ATTGGTGATGGTCGCGATGGGGTCAGCCGGCTGATCGTGCTCAACGAAATAATGCTTGATCCCGGCCTTGGCGCTCTCGGCGAAAATCGCGGGGAAGTTGATGGTGCCCTTGCCGACGTCGACCATCTTGTTGTCCGGGGGTCCCGCTGAATCCTTCACGTGCACCATCGGGAAGCGTCCCGGATAGCGATTGAAGAAATCGAGCGGCTGTCCACCGCCGAAGACCACCCAGTAGAGATCCATCTCGAAGTCGACAAGCGAAGGATCGGTGCTCGAGAGAAGCAGATCGAGCGGTCTCATGCCCTCAACATTCGCCAGCTCGAAATTGTGGTTGTGGTAAGCGAGGCGAAGTCCGGCAGACTTTGCCTGGGCGCCAAAGGTGTTGAGCATGCCGGCGAGCTTGCGCCAGTCGTCGGCGGTTTTTCTTCTCTCCTCGGGAAGCCACGGCACGACTGCCCATTCATTTCCGATCGCCTTCGCCGTCGCAAAAGTGGCGGCCGCGTCCTTTTCCATCAGGTCGATTCCAAGATGGCTGGATGGCGACGTGAGACCGTTCTGTGCGAGGAGATCGCGAACCTGCGCGGGTGTGCGCCCGAAGTATCCGGCGAACTCGACTTCCTTGTAGCCCGCGGCGGCGACCTTGGCGAGGGTGCCCGGCATGTCAGCCTGCATCTGGTCGCGAACCGTATAAAGCTGGAGACCGATCTTGTTCAGTTTGCGACCTCCAGCCATACCTCCAGCCGCAGAGGAAGTGCTCGCGCAAGCCGCCGTTGCATTCAGGCCCGCGAGTCCGAGGGCAGTAGCGCCGAGTGATGCCAGAAACTGGCGACGAGAATGTGTTGTCACGGATTATGGGTGAGGGTGCAGCTAGTATGGAGCGCGGCGGGCCCTCGGGCAAGACACGTCGCGGGGCGCCAGGGACGCGCTTTCAGGCAACGTCGCGCTCTCGATGGAGCTCAACCCTGGGTGCTTTGCGATTCCTGGCTGGACAGGCTGGCGGAAGTTTCTTCGACGGGGTCCCGAGAGCCCGGCGCGGTCTTGTCAGCGGCTCGGCGCGATGGAATGGCGAACGCGAAAATGCATCCTGTATCTTCGGGAAACTCCGCCCAGGCGCGGCCGCCGATTGATTCGACGGTCTCGCGCACGATGCTGAGCCCGAGTCCGGTACCCGCTGCGTTGGTAACAGTATCACCGTGGGCCCGGTAGAACTCCTCGAACAAGCGCTCACGCTTGTCGCGCGGAATCCCGATGCCGTTATCGGTGACACGGATGACGACTTCGCGATCGTGCTCGGTGTCGGGCCCTTCGAACCGCGCGTCCACGGACACCCACCGTTCGGGCCTGGAGCTGTCGGAATACTTGATTCCGTTCGACACGTAGTTCATCAGGCACAACTCGACGACGGCCGCGTCGACTTCGACGGGCGGGATATCGTCGGCGATCCGAACGTTCACGCCCTTGGCGCGCGCTGCATCCTCGAGCTCGCGAACCGCTTCACTGGCTGCCTCGGGCAGCATCACATGGCGGCAGTGCCTCGAATCTCCCTGAGTGCGGGACAGTGCCTCGAGGTTCTCGAGAACATGTTGCAAGCCATCGGCGTTTCGGGCGATTATCTCCTCGAATTCCTTCCGATCGCTGGGCGCGACCCATTCCTCGCTGAGCGCAGTGCTTGCGGCGGTAATCGCGTTCACGTTGTTCTTGAGCTCGTGAGCGACGGTGCGGTTGAATTTGCGCAGCCGGTTTTCCCGTTGATTGATCTGCGCCGACGAGAGACGCAGGAAGTGGCTCATGGTGGCCTGTCGAATCAGCTCCATGGCCTGGCCGATCCGTTCCCAGCAGACGAGGAAATCACGGCGCGGAAAGTCTCCTGGAATCGATTCCGCGGTCGCGCGCAGAAACGTGAAGACGATCTCGCCCAGCATCTCGTATTCCTTGAGGATCTCGTAGGCGTCAAAACCCTGCGCATGCCGCAGAGCGCCGAGCTCCATGGCCTTGGCAACCACTGGCGCTTTCGAGTCGATGTCCCGCTCCGGCCGCTTCAGGTACCCGGCAACACCCTCGACCAGCAGAGGAATGTGGTTGAGCAGCTCGTGAGTGGGAAAAATCCTTCGCGTCTCAATGGAAACGCGCTCAGTGATGCGCTCCAGCCACTGCGTCACCAATTCCTGCTTCGCGGTGCGCAGCCGGTCGGAGAGAATCGCCGCCAGCTCAAACGGATATTCTGATGGGTCGATCGCCAAAACGGGCTTCCATTGCGAGGCCGGTCTCAACATTAGCAAAAACGGTTCTCAACGCTCGGGGAAAGGCAGAGCTTGAGTTAAGCGCGCGAAACGCGATATAAAATCTTTTTTCGGCCCGGAGCGTAGCCAATTCGGCGCTCCGGTCGTCCTGATATCGAATCTTCAACGTGACGGTGACATGAGAACCAAAACACTCCTTTCGATTTCTCTGCTTTCAATCGCGGCTTTGAGCAGCGCCTGCTCGCGCCATAAAGTCGCAACCGCACCCAGTGCGGCAGCGCCAACCCCAGCCGACCGCGCCGCGATGGAAGCGGCCGACCGGGAGAACGCCAAGCTCCACATGGACGCGGATGACGCGTCAAAGGATGCTGCCAACCGCTCTGGCCCACGGGCCGGCGACCAGGCAGCGCTTTCCTCGCCCGTCTATTTCCAGTTCGATCGTTCCGAGATCACGGACGAAGGCATTCAGTCACTCGATCAGAAAGTCGACGTGATGCAGCGGAATCCCAATGCTCGCGTTCGGATCGAGGGAAACGCGGATGACAGCGGCTCCGATGAATACAACCTCGCGTTGAGCCAGCGCCGCGCGGCGATCGTTGCCCGTTACATGACCGATCGCGGTGTCGACGCTTCGCGGCTCAAGGTCGTAGCGAACGGCGAAGAACGTCCCGCTAGCACGGCAACCCGCGAAGAGGATTGCCGTTCCAAAAATCGTCGCGACGAGTTTGTGGTTCTGTCCGGCTTCTAACACTGAGTAGTCTGAAAAGCCCCGCCGGATTCGGCGGGGCTTTTTTTATCGCACCACACGGGCGATCCCCGGGGCGCGGGGCGTCAGGCCTGTTTTTTTCGATAGTGCCCAGCATGCTGATATTGATCGAGAACGGCGAGCTCTATACGCCGGGATACGTGGGGCGCGGAAGCGTGCTTACCGCCAACAGCCAGATCGAAAGGATCGGCGAGATCGACCGACGCAAGCTCGATGCGCTGGGCGTGGAGCACCAGGTGATCGACGCGTCCGGCTGTATTGTCTGCCCGGGATTCATCGATCCGCACGAGCATCTCCTCGGCGGCAGTGGCGAAGGCAGCCTTGCCAAGCAGACGCCGATGCTTTTCGTCGACGAGATCTGCCGCGCGGGCGTTACCACGGTGATAGGTACGCTGGGCGTGGACACCACCATGAAGACGCTGCCCGGATTGCTGGCGCGCGTGAAAGCGCTCAAGGAAGAAGGCCTGAGCAGCTACCTGTGGACCGGCGGGTACAACGTCCCGCCGACGACGATGCTGGGCGACGTGCGGCAGGACATGATGTTCATCGAGGAATGCATCGGTGCCGGCGAGGTCGCGATCTCGGACGAGAGGTCGATGGCTCCCGATATCCACGAGCTGGCGCACGTAGTGTTCGACGCGCACATCGGCGGATTGCTGACCGCGAAATGCGGCGTGACCCACTTCCACGTGGGTGAATCCGATGCCCGGCTCAAGCCACTCCTGGACCTTCTCAACAACTTCGACATCAAGCCGGAATGGCTATTTCCGACGCACATTCAGCGGACGAGTGAGCTGATGGACGAGGCGATCGCCTTCGCCATAGACGGCATGACCGTGAATATCGATGTTGTCGAAGAGGACGCCGCGAAATGGACGAAGTACTATTTGTCCCACGGTGGGCCGACGGAGAAGTTCACCATCTCGTCGGACGCGGACTCAACGACGCCAGACGTGTTTTACGGGCAAATCTGCGGGCTCGTGGTGGAGCACGACATTCCCCTCGAGACGGTGCTGCCGTTCGTGACCTCGAATACAGCCGAAATACTCAAGCTCAAAACGAAGGGAAAGCTCCAGGAGGGATGCGACGCCGACATTCTCGTCCTGAGCGAGGGCGGACTCGAAATTCGGGAAGTGATCGCGGGGGGCAAGAGACTCGTTGAGGACGGCCGCTGCACGGTGCGGCCGAAGTTCCTCGAGGAAAGCAATCGCAACGTGAAGCTGGTGGGAGACAAGTGGGAGGAGCCTATCCACGGTGGATCGAGGGCGTAGGACCAAGGCATCTACTATTGCGCCTGGTCCCACGCCCCCGGTCCCGAACTACGCCTCAGTAAGGCCTTCCTCTCTCGCAGCCTGGGTTGCTGCGGTCCGCGCTTCCGACACAACCCGCTCGGCGACGCGTTTGACCTGCTCCTTCTTCTCCGTGACAACTCCCTTCGCCTTATCGACGATCTCATCGCGCTTCTCGCCAACCAGCTCTCGCTCCTTCTGAGAGGTCGGGAGGGCAAGGCCGGCCGCTACGCCCAGGGCCGCGGCGATGAGGCCGAGTGGCAGCGGGTTCGATTGGAGGGCGTCGGCGACTTTATCGGTTTGCGCTTTGGCCGTGTCAGCGACTGCACCCGCGGCTGACCTGGTCTTCTCTGTCGTGCGTTGAGCCAGGCTTCCCACACTATCGACTACAGTCCCAGCCCTCTCCCGAACCTTGTCGGGCAAACCGTCGTCGCCGTTACCAGTCTGGGAGATACCCGAGCTCTGGCCATACTCTGAGCTGCGATACCGCTGGCTGGTGGAGCGGTAGCTCCTCTCAGAGTCTTCCCAGCTCCCTTCCACGCTGCTGGTCTCGCTGATAGACGATTTGCCACGCTTTGAATTCCACGCCATCCAACTGATGCCGGCTGCGATCAGGGCGGCAGGAAGCGGATTGTCGCGAACGATGTCCGTTACGCTGCGTCCCGCGTTTGATGCCTTGTCCACTGTTGTCTGCGCCATTGTCTGTACCTTCCCTATGGTAGCACCGCGAATTTTGTCTTTTGCCTGCTGTTTGAGCCGTTCCGGATTGAGTCGCGTTCCCAGCTCTTCGAGCGTATCGCCCATTCGGGCGCGGGTGGCTTCGATATCCCTTCGCGCTTCGTCCGGACGGATTCCATCGCCGTCCTGCGGAGGGGTCATAGAGCCTCCACAGTCGCGGGCCGCGAAACTTCGCGGTCGCTAAAACGCGCCGGGCTTCCCTCTCCGCTGTAACCCGATGTCGACGGTGGCGTGCTCTTCAGAAATCGCGCGCCAAGAGCGCCGACGATGAACGCCGCGCCGATGAACAAAGCCGGATTCTGCCGCGCCCAGCTCTCGGTGCGCTGCACAAGCAGCTCGGGCTCGGTGTTCTCGATATACCGCGTGACGCGATCGAGCCGATCCGCGGCCTGCTCAACGATCTTCGCCGCCGGGCTTTGCTGATCCTGGAGCTGCTGGCCCGCGAGCAAGAGCGACTGGGCGAGACCGCCAACCAGCTCGACTGCCTGACTCTTTCCGTTCAACGCCGCTGAGCGAACCCGGTTCTGCGCCGTCGTCTTCGCCTTGTCCACCAACGATTCGGCCTGTCCCATCGCGTTGTCGTTAATTCCCTGCCCAGCGCCTGGTGCGTTCTGAGCCCCGCCAAATCCCTGGTCGTTCTGCGGGCCGGTCACTTCGATCGAATTTCCCATCCCATCCTCCCTCTCCGTCTGGTTATGTCGAGCTTCAGCAGTTGCCGATCAGGCGCTTAGTCCCTGCTTGACGCGCGTGCTCTCACGCTTCGCCCAGTCGACGTCTTCTTTTACGCTTTGCACGGTCTGTTTTGGCGCGAGGCCGGATTTGAAATCCTTGATGGCTCCCTTCGCCAGGAGTCCTGCAACTACCAGCACCACGACTCCAACTATCAGCGCAGAAACCCAATAGCTGTCGATGATGATGCCGAGGCCGATGACCAGCGCGGCCGTGATCGACATGAGTCCGGGCAACGCGATCACCGCGGCGGTGCCGATCTTTCCACCTGCCTTGGCCGCTCGCGCGGCGTTTTCCTGCAACTCCGCTTTCGCGAGCTGAATTTCCTGCTGCACGAGGTGACTGCCGTCAGACGACAGCCTGCGGAACAGCTCGCCCATCGATGCACCCTGCAAATCCTCTCTGTAATCACTGCCGTTGCCGGACGGCAGCATACGTACTCCATTACTCCGGCCGTTCAATCCAGCTTCCTGCATCCCTCCTCCATCGTTAGTGCGAGCGCGATCCCCGCGCGAGGAAAAATCATCGCGCGCGGTGTGTGATTCGTGAGTTGTGGGCTGTGACTGTCCAGGGCGCACGATCCGTTCCTGCCGCTCGAATTTCACTGCGCCTTTCTTGGGCTGGATTCCGTGACCGCGATTCCGCGCGTATTGCTGAGTGAACTCCGCGCCGAAGAGCAGGATCATCCCCGCATAGTAGATCCAGACGAAGATGACGCCGAGTGCCTTCGCCGCTCCGAAGGCGCTCGCCGGGTTGCTCTTACCGAGGTATAAGCCGATCAGGAACTTGCCGACCTCGAACAGCACCGCGGTGGCAATTGCGCCGATCCACACCGATCGCCAGCGGATGACGGCGTCCGGCACAAACTTGAACATCGCCGCGAATACCGCAGACAGGACCGCGGTCGTCACGATGAGGTTGACGACCTGCATCACCGCGCCCGAGCCGCCTAGCGCTGTGCCGAGAGAGCTGATAGCAGCAGTCACGGCGAGCGACGCGACGAGCAGGAATGCCACGGCGAGCAGCATGCCGAACGACAGCACACGCTTGAGAAAAAAGCGTTTGACCCCTCCCTGCTTCGGATCGGGCTTCACTTCCCACGCCGCGTTCAGCGCCGACTGCAGAGACAGGAAGGCTCCGGTCGCGCCGAGCAGAATCAGCGCTACCCCGATGACCGTAGCGAGAGTCCCGTGCTGCAGCTGCTGGCCATTCGAGATCATCTGCCGAACCTGCCCGGCGGCTTCACTTCCAATCACACCGCCGAACGCGGACTCCAGCGACTGCTGTACCTGCGCCGGGTCCCACACCACGCCGGCGACCTTGATCAGCACGATGAGGAGCGGCGGCAGCGCGAAGACGGTGGAGTAGGACAAGGCCGCGGCGCGCAGACCGCATTCATCAGCCGAAAAATCTTTTCGGGCGGCCTTGGTGATCTCCCAGATGCTCGTCGAGCGTGTGCTAGTGTGCGCCATTGTAGCTCTTCGTCAAAAGCAATCAGCATACCGCCAACTGTTTTTTGTTCGACGTCCTCTACTTCTTTTTGTTCGACGTCTACCTGGTCTTGCTGAGCGGTGCGAGGTACATCACTTGCGCGAGCCCTCGGTCTGATTTCGTACGTATCACTCGAGGGTGGAGCTATCATGAGCGGAATATTCGACATCGTGCAGCAACAGCTGAGCGGCGGTGGATTGCAGCAAATTGCGGAGAGAGCTGGCGTGAGTCCGGGCGTCGCACAACAGGCAGTGACGGCAGCCGTGCCAATGATCCTGGGAGGGATGGCGCACCACGCGGCAAAGCAGGGGAACGCGGAAGTGATCCATGCCGAGGCGGACAAGTACGCCGGCAAAGCCGGCTCGCTCGGAAACCTTCCGAATATTTTCACCGGCCAGGGCGAGTCGGGCGGGCTGCTGGGCAAGATGGTCGGGCATCGTCATGATGCGATTCAGAACGGCGTCGCCAGCGCGGCGGGTATCGACAAGGCGCAAGCGGCCAAGGTGATAGGTGTTGTGGCGCCAGTGGTACTCGGCGCGATCGCCCTCAAGAAGCGTCGCGACGGACTTTCACCCGCAGACGTGCCCGGCTCTCTGCAGGAGGCACACGAGGATGCCGCGACTCAGGCGAAGCAACAGTCGCCGGGAATGGGCGGGATTCTTGGGTCATTTATGAATCAGTTCGGTGGCGGGGAGGCGAATCCCTGACGCTTCAACGTATGGACAACGTTTTAATCGTTGTCGAAGACCTCGAGGCTGCCAAAGCGTTCTTCGCCGAGCTCGGCATGGAGCTGGAAGGCGAGGCAACCCTCGAGGGGCCCTGGGTGGATCAGACCGTTGGCCTGAAGGGCGTGCGTTCCGACATCGCGACCATGCGGACCCCCGACGGCCACGGCCGTGTTGAGCTGTCGAAATTCCACACGCCGCCGGCGGTAAGAGCCGGCCCGGAAAACGCGCCGGCGAACGCGCTGGGAATACGTCGCATCATGTTCGCGGTCGACGATGTCGACGACGTCGTTGCGCGCCTGCGCCGCCATGGGGGCGAACTAGTCGGCGAGATTACGCAGTACAAGGACATCTATCGTCTCTGCTTCCTGCGCGGCCCTGAGGGTATCATCATCGGACTGGCCGAGGAGCTGGGCGCGCGGTTAAAAAACGAAAAAGCGCCCTCGTAAGAAGGCGCAGTTCGTGTCATAAGTAGCTGGGGCGGGACTCGAACCCGCGACCCCGGCATTATGAGTGCCGTGCTCTAACCAGCTGAGCTACCCAGCCGTCTCCGGTGATGCTGACGTGAAAATACCCAACTCAGTCCGCAGGCCGTCTCAAGACACCGTTGTGAAAATACCCACTTTAATCCGGACTGCGGACAAGAGTGGGTATTTACACTTCGGTATCACAGCAAATGGCGGGGGCGGGATTTGAACCCGCGACCTTCGGGTTAT
Organism: Gemmatimonadaceae bacterium; assembly: GCA_036514115.1. GTDB lineage: Bacteria > Gemmatimonadota > Gemmatimonadetes > Gemmatimonadales > Gemmatimonadaceae > UBA4720. Next base: position 673 of record DATBXT010000158.1, on the reverse strand, counting down.
GAGCCCGACGAGCTACCAGGCTGCTCCACCCCGCGATGAGAGATACAACCTAATCACCGCGATTTGCCGCCGGAAGTGCCAGGTTCTTCACCGAAACGATAAAGAATTTCCTTGTCACCGCGCACCATGCCGAACTCTTCGCGCGCGATGCGCTCCTGCGTTGCGCTGTCGCTCTTCACCAAGCGCAGAAATCGTCCGAGCGAATCCACCTGGCGCTGCAGTGAATCGACCTGGTGGGTCAGCCGGCGCTCCTTCGACTTGAGCACGAAGAGATCCCTGGTGCTGTATTCCCCACCCTGCACCGCATATACGACGGCGCCGATTATCAGCAGCCACCAGACGACCCGCTTCATGGATCAGGACATTCCGTAGATCGATCCGCCAGGATACTCGGCGACGGGACCAAGCTGCTCCTCGATGCGAAGGAGCTGGTTGTACTTGGCAACGCGATCGGTACGGCTCGCAGATCCCGTTTTTATCTGGCCCGCGCCTGTCGCAACCGCGAGATCGGCGATGAAGGTGTCCTCGGTCTCGCCAGAACGATGGGAGATAATCGACTGGTAACCATTCGCGCGCGCCATCTCGATCGATTCCAGGGTCTCAGTGAGAGTGCCGATCTGATTCAGCTTGATCAGAATCGCGTTGGCGACGTCACCCTCGATCCCGCGCGCAA
>DATBXT010000157.1:0-3312 GCA_036514115.1 Gemmatimonadaceae bacterium | reverse complement strand
CGAGCGAGATCGTCGTCGGGGGCACTACGCTTCGACTCCAACCGTATCTCTGGCGAAATTTCCAACCGAGCACGTCGGCCGACACGCGGCTTCTGGCACAACTGAGAATTCAAGCCGGAACAGGAAACCTCATACCGGCTGGCCTTGTGGTCGAGAAAGCATGGCTCATTCTAGACGATGACGCGTGGGTCTCGACTCCACGACAAGAAGGCCCACCTTCCAACTAGAGCAACCTCGAATACCTGTCTCGCGGCGGACCTACGTGGTCTGTTGGTGCTCTTATAACGGCCGTTGTTCAAGTACGCGATTCGAGCAACAACTCGTACTTACTTCGAGCTGCTCCGCAAGCAATCGGGCGGGTTGAATAGACACGACGTTAGTGGCGCTGTCTAACGAACGTTGCAGGTTACAAGCACTTTTCGAATGCGGCTTCCCCGCAAAGGTGGCAGTGTGTTGCAGCTGAACTAAGGCGTTAGACTGCACAGTCTTGCTTGGTACGGTCGGACCATTCCAACGTTTGCCGCGACACCGGCGTCACACTGTAGCACCCAGTCCGGAGCAAGACCATGTTCGCAGCGTTCAGAATCCTGTGCGGTTCATCCTGCCTGATCGCTACAGGTCTCTTGGCGACGTCGCCGCTGGCCCAACGCACCGACGCAGTCCGGCGCACCGCACGCGCAGGTCAGATTGCGTTTGCATCTCACCGTGACGCGAACTGGGAGATTTACCTGGCGGATGGCGACGGAAGACACCAAACTCGGCTCACCCGACGCGGCCCGCAGGACCGTTTCCCGCTGTGGTCGCCGGATCGGACGCGGATCGCGTTCGGCTCGCAGGTCGGCGGGGATCACTGGGAGCTTTGGGTGATGAATGTGGATGGCAGCAATCCACGGCAGCTCGCCCCCCGAATTATCCCGAAAGGACATCGTCAGTGGTCTCACGACGGCACGCGCATCGTGTTCGCGGCCGAGGTCGAGGGCGACGCGGAGATTTTCAGCGTGGAGCTCGCATCAGGTCGGCTCGTCCGGTTGACGAATTCGCCCGGGGAGGACGCCGATCCATCATGGTCTCCGGACGATAGCCGCATCGCGTTCTCGTCCACGCGCGATGGCAACGCAGAGATCTACGTGATGCGCGCGGATGGCACCCATGTGCGGCGGCTCACGAGGCACGCTGCCGGGGATGGGGCACCCGCCTGGTCGCCGGATGGCTCGAGAATCGCCTTCGGCTCGACGCGAGATGGGGACCGCGACATCTATCTGATACGCCTCGACGACGGAACTGTGGAGCGGCTTACGATCGGAGCGCATGCCACCAACGACGGCGTTCGCTGGTCACCCGACGGGTCATTAATGGCCGTTCAAACCGCAGAGCGCGACAACTACGACATTCAGCTCGTGCGCATGGCTGATCGCAAATGCACGACTGTAGCAGGAACACCAGCCTATGACGGCCAGTTCAGTTGGTCGTCCACAGGCGATCAACTCGCGTTCATCTCCGGGCGCGACGGTTTCGACGCGGTCTACGTCGCGGACTTAAGAGGCAAAGCGCATCGTCTTACTTCAACGGCATCTCTCAACCCCGAGTGGTCACCATGACCTCTCGCCAGCGACGATGGTTCATCCCACGCGCAGTCTAACGAACGTTGTAGCAGACAAGCACTTCTGAATTGCGCGCTGGCGTCGGCCAATGATGTCGCCGATACCAGCGCCTGACCCGATTGCCGCCACCTGAAAAGCTGAAGGAAGCGACGTGAAGCACAACACACTGACCATAGCATCCCTGCTCTCGATCATTCTTCTGCCGTTTCACATCGGCGGCGACGTCGCGCTCGGTCTCGACAAGGGAGGGCCCGGGATCGTCTTCGTCGTCGTGCCCGTCCTCCTTCTTGTGGCGTGCGGAGCCTTGCTGTTCGCCAACCGGATATCCGGGCATGTCATCATGTTCCTCGGCGGGCTTGCCGCACTTGGAATGCCCATCATCCACCGAAACAACGCGTTCACTCCAACGATTGCAAAGGCGCCCGGCGGCCTCTTTTTCATCTGGACTCTCTTAGCCCTCGGCGTCACCGGTGGGCTCGGCATCATACTCTCCGTGCGCGGGCTGTGGAAGCTTCGTTCGCGATGACAGAACCTCGTTCGCCCGACGTTGCCAACGTCATAATCTTGCCGCCGCTGCTTTACGCGATCGCACTCACAGTGGGGTTTCTGCTGCAGTGGATTGTACCCCGCCCAATCACGTCGTCGAACGCGCGTTTTTGGATTGGTGGACTTTTGCTCGCGGGCGGTGTCCTTCTCTCGATGCTGGGAAGCCGCGTAATGGAACGCGTCGGAACGAACGTCAATCCAACTTTGCCAGCCACTGCTTTGGTAGAAACCGGCCCGTTCCGCTTCTCCCGCAATCCGCTTTACGTATCGCTGACTTTGATGTATGTAGGCCTTGCCCTGCTGGCCAACGCACTGTGGGTCTTCCTGTTGATTGTGCCGGTGATGATCGTGATGCACTATGGCGTTGTGCGGCGCGAGGAGCGCTACCTCGAGACAAAGTTTGGCGAAGCTTATGTCGACTATCGCTCACGCGTCCGGCGGTACTTCTGACAGCTGGGATTGAGTGTCGAGAAGCCAGGCCGTTACGCTTCTCGATGCTCGTGTCGATTTTGATCGGTCAGGCTCGACGTCTTAGTAGGGCCGCGAACGCGCGGCGAGCGACGCAACGTCCCCACCCACAAGGAACAGGTCGATGGCTGCCACGAAATCACGCTCGAAGACGCACGCCGCTCGCCCAACCACCGTTGCCACATATCTGACCTCGCTCACTCCGGAAAAACGGACGGTGATCGAAGAGGCGCGCGCCTTCGTCCATAAGCACATCCCCAAGGGCTACGCAGAGTTCATGAACTGGGGCGTGATCAATTGGGGAATCCCGCTTGAAGAATTCTCCAACACTTACAACGGCCAGCCCCTCTGCTACGTCGGCCTCGGCGCGCACAAAAGCTACAACTCGCTCTACCTGATGGGCGCATACGAGAGCTCGACCGGCAAGTACACTTCGCCGTTCACCCAAAAATTGCTTGTCGACGCGTTCAAGAAGGCAGGAAAGCGGCTCGACATGGGGAAGTGCTGTCTGCACTTCAAGGAGCTCGACGATCTCGAGCTCACCTCGGTCGCGGCGGTAATCGCGATGTCGACCCCGAAAGAGTACATCGCGTACTACAAGCGGGTGAAAGGACTCGCGTAGCGCGGCGGCATCGTCGTGTGTTCGTCGCGCGGTTCGGTCACCACCTCGGGCCGCCACGGCGCAGCACGCTGCCTA
>DATBXT010000156.1:0-12734 GCA_036514115.1 Gemmatimonadaceae bacterium | reverse complement strand
TCGGTTTCGATACGCGTGCGGTACGCCTTCAGGCGTTCGGGAACCTGCGCGTTTACACTGGCTGCAGCGGCGAGCAGCGTTGATAACCCTGAAGAGTCGACTGCTGCGGGTGCCGGTATCCGCTGCGCCGACGCCGCCCCGGACCCCAGCGCCAGACCAACAACGGCGGCTACCGACGCAGATGAAATGCGGATCAATCGAGTACCTCGCGGAGGGTGTCCTTCACCATGCGATCATCACCTAGCAATCTTCCGCCCATTGGAATGGCGGAGCCATATTGGTCGGAGCCAACATTTTGGCAGACCTGTACGAAAAAAGATTAGTAAGCCACGTCCTGGAACGGCATCGCCAGGTGCCGAGCCTCCCGTCCACATCATCCCGCATGTCGATGAAAACAACGATCGCCGTCCTCACCTCAGCTCTCGCACTCACAGCGGGCTGCGCGAAAAACCCGCAACCCACCACCGCTCCTTCAACTCAGAGATCTGCCGCTCAGGGTGGCGATACAGCAGGCAGAGCGGGTGGTGATTCCTCGGCGCGCGGCGCGGGTGGCGCAGCGCAACCGCGTCCTTACAATCGTGTCATCACGCGAGATGCGCGAACGCGTCGCGGGATGTTCGCGGTGCACCGGGTCAACGACAAACTCTACTTCGAGATTCCCCGAAAGGAGCTGGGCAAAGACATGCTGCTGGTCGGGCGTTTTACCCGCGCCGCAGCCGCAAACCCGCGCCAGCCGGGTGGCCAGTTCGGTAACTACGGTGGCGATCAATTCGCCGAACGAACCCTCAGATGGGACAGGAGCGGAAACCGAATCGTGCTCCGCTCGCCGTCGTTCGCGATCGTGGCCGATACCACGACGCCGGTGTACCGCGCTGTGGAGGCAGCGAACTATCCGCCAGTCATCGCGGTGTTCAACGTCGAAGCCTATGGTCCGGACAGCGCCGCGGTAATCGACGTCACGCGACTCTACACCACGAGCATTCCCGAGTTCGCAGCAATCCGTGGCAATCTCGATGAGCGGCGCAGCTTCATCGAGAACTCGCTCGCATTCCCAGACAACGTTGAGATCGAGGCGACGCAGACAGGAACTCCCGCGCCGGCCCCGGGCGCCGGCGGGGGCGGAGGCGGCGGGGGGCAGGGCGGCGGCGCGCAGACCGCGCAAAGCGTGCTCGCTCACTGGAGCCTGGTGAGGCTTCCCGAGGTTCCGATGGTTCCGAGACGGTGGGATGAGCGCCTCGGATATTTCTCGATCAGCCAGGTTGACTTCGGGACCACCGAACAGCGGTCGGCCGAACGCACTTACATCACGCGCTACCGGCTCGAGAAGAAAGATCCGAACGCTGCCCTCTCCGAGCCGGTGAAGCCGATCGTCTACTACGTCGATCCCGCGACGCCGGAGCAGTGGAAGCCATGGGTAAGGAAAGCGATACTCGATTGGCAGCCGGCGTTCGAAGCAGCCGGATTCAAGAACGCAATCATTGCCATGGATCCGCCGGCCAACGATCCGGACTGGTCGCCTGAAGACATCCGCCACACCGTAATCCGGTGGCTGCCCTCGACGGTGGAGAATGCCCAGGGTCCGCACGTCAGCGATCCGAGAACCGGTGAGATCCTGAATGGTTCCGTGCGGATGTTCCACAACGTGCTCAACCTGCAGCGCGACTGGTACTTCACGCAGGCTTCACCGCTCGACCCGAGAGCGCGCACTCTCCCGTTCCCCGACTCGCTGATGGGACGCTTGCTGGAGTTCGTGGTAGCTCACGAGATCGGACACACCCTCGGTCTGCGCCACGACCAGATCGGAAGCTCGACCTATCCCGCGGACAGTGTGCGGAGCGCGAGCTGGGTCGCCCGAATGGGACACTCGCCGTCGATCATGGATTACTCACGATTCAATTATGTCGCGCAGCCGGAGGACAACATCCCGCTGACGGATATCGTTCCGCGGATCGGGCCGTACGACAAGTTCGCCATCATGTGGGGGTATACGCCGATTCCTGGTGCCCGCACTCCGGATGATGAACGGCCGACTCTCGATCAGTGGGCGCGGATGCAGGACACGATTCCATGGTACCGCTTCTCCGAGAACAACGAGGGTGGTTACGGCACGCTCAACGAAGCCGTTGGAGATGCTGATCCGGTGAAGTCGACCGGGTTGGGATTCAGGAATCTGCGACGGGTGGTGACGTACATCTCTTCAGCAGCGACGCGGCCGGGCGAGGACAACGACGATCTGCGCGAGCTCTACGATCGCACCGTAGGCCAGTGGGCAACCGAGGCGGGCCACGTCGCGACCGTGGTTGGCGGCGATATCGTGCAGTACAAATCCGGAAGCCAGACGGGCGCTGTCTACACGCCGCTCTCGCGCGCAAGGCAAGCCGATGCGATGCGCTTCCTGAACGAGAACGTTTTCCAGACTCCGACCTACCTGATTCAACCCTCGATCGCGCGAAGGATCGAGGCGGGCGGGATGATAACGCGCATCACCAACGCCCAGGCCCGCGTTCTCACCGGTCTGCTGAACGACGCGCGCCTGAATCGGCTGCTCGAGAACGAAGCGCTCGCTCCGAGCAGAAGCGAGGCGTATTCGCTGGCGTCGATGCTCGAGGATCTGAAGCGCGGGATCTGGACGGAGCTCGATCAGTCGCGCGTCTCGATAGATCCGTACAGACGGACGCTGCAGAATCAGTATCTCTCACAGATCAATCTGAAGCTGAACCCGCCACCGGCGACCACACCGGCGCCTAATTTTCCGGGCTTCACGCCGCCGGCTCCATTGCTCGAGGACGCACGCAATGAGCTAAGGGGCGAGCTCGTGTCGTTGCGCGCTGAAGTCCGGCGTGCAATACCGCGAGCGGCGGACCGCGAGACACAGCTTCACCTGCAGGGCGTGGATCACCAGATCGGCGACATTCTGGATCCGAAAAAGTAAAACCGCAGCAGCTCGAAGCAGAGAGAAAAAAACGGGGACGGCTTTTGGCCGCCCCCGTTTTCTTTTCAGCACGTGTGTTGCTTACGCGCAGGTAATCACACCGTTGGTCATGTCGCAAACCTTTGCCGACTGCGAGTGGGTCGCGTTCGCGCTCCATGAGGGCGGCGGGCCGGCAACGTTGGTCACTACGACAGTCACGTTCTGCGAAGGGCTGAAGCCCTGCAGCGGAGACGCCGAGGTGGCGGTTCCACCGAAATACGCGCCACCGTTGTCGGCAGCGTACTGCTCTTCATAGGTCGCCATGTTGCGAAGGTCGGACTTCATCGCGGCGACGTACGCCTTGTCCTTCGTGTTTGCAAACTTCGGAATCGCGATCGCGGCAAGAATGCCGATGATGACGACTACGATCAGAAGCTCGATGAGGGTGAAACCTTTCTTGTTGCGCATCATGTTAGTCGGTCCCGGTTAAGGTGCTTGTGTTAAGGTGCTTTGACGCCAGTTACGGCGCCGAGAGAGTAAAGACAACGGGCATGCTGTACGTACCAGGTGCGTTGCTGGGCATGGTGAAGCCAGCTGCCCAGACTGTCTTGAAGAACACCTGCGCCGCCGCACCGTTCGTCGCGGCAGCGCCGGAGGTCAGGAGCGCGTCCGTAGTGCTCATGCCGACGTAAGTGCCGGCGGCTGCGTTCGACCAGGTGAGATCGCTGATCGGCTTCACGCCGCCATTCGATCCAACGTAGGTCCAGTTCGAGGGGTTCGTAGTCTTGATGTTGAGCGACCAGCTGCGATTCGCCTTGATCGTGAACGTCGGGCCTGCATCGGCCAACGTTGCGCCGACTTCGACCTGGTCAGCAGTCGGAGACGCGACCGACATTGAAGCCGAGCTCATCTGAAGCTTGACCAGCGCGTTCACCGAAGCCGAAACGGTGTTGGTCAAATTGCAGCTGCCAGCGTTGCCACTGCACTGCGCACCAGCCTGTCCAGCGCTGATGCCTGTACCGAGAACCATCGCCGCCAGAATTATACGGGTCGCCTTCATCTTCTTGTGCTCCGAGGTTGCGTGTGATCGACAATTCGCGAGAAAACTTTCCAGCAATCTTTTTCTACCGGTAAGACGCGATTCTCGAGCGCTGCGCAACGCGAAAAACGGCGATACAGATGAATGTCGCCAGCGCGGCCAAGTCGTTGATTCACATGGGCTTAATGTAGTCACAAATGTGCGTCTTCGATTGCTTTGAATGCGTATTGCAACAACGCTTGCACACTGCGAAACGCCGCGAAAATACGGCCTCCCGCCAGCCCTCCGGCCGTGTTATGATGTGTCACCTACACGCGGGTCCACTCACAAATCGTTTGTTTGGAGCGAAGCTGCGTTTTTTTCGGGGCGTAGCGTAGCCCGGTAGCGCGCCTGCTTCGGGAGCAGGAGGTCGCTGGTTCAAATCCAGTCGCCCCGACTGAAAAAACAGAACCCCGCCACTTCAAATGGCGGGGTTTTTTTGTGCGCGATGCTGTCGTATGTATATGCGCTGGCGATTTCTCGTCCCGACGACGAATCAACGGAGGCGCAATGAGCACCGGTAAAGCGAAGCCCACCGTCGTTTTCATAGGGGGGCTGTGCACAACGCCCGGGATTTGGGACCGGTGGGCAGCTCGCTATAAGAAGGCGGGGCACGAGGTGCTTGCCCCGGTCTGGCCGGTGATCGAAGGAGACGCCGAGTCCGCACGCCGAAATCCGTCGGCGCTCATCGGACTTCCGCTCCAGACCGTTGTCGATCATTACGAGCGAATCGTTAGAGGCCTGGAGTCCCCACCCATCCTTGTCGGCCACGGCTTCGGTGGTCTGATCGTTCAGCTCCTCGCGGATCGGGGGCTTGGCGTGGCTGGTGTCGTCATCGACCGCGCGCGATCAGAGGGCGTTCCGGCGCGCGCCTTCGCCGCGGTGGAATCCCGGCTGGCCGCGCTAGTTATGCCCAACGGCGCACGGACTCTTTGGAACGGTGCACTCTCCTTCCTAAAACCGAAGAACGAATCCGGCGTCAGACACGCCCGCAGCGACAAGCCGGCGTTGCTATTCATTGCCGAGGGCGAGGCACGCGCGGTAACACCAGCGGTCAACACGATCGATATTCGGAAGTACGCGCGCTCAATGGCGATCACAGCGTACCTGGAGTTTCCCGAGCGTGCCTACAATACGCTCTCGCACGCCGGCTGGGAGCAAATCGCCGATCTCGCTCTGAACTGGGCGCTCGGAAATTCGCGCCATGCGATGAGTTTCGACGATGTAAAAGCCGCGCTCTCGCCGTCGCGGGTTCTGACAGAGAGTCGCGAGCACGAGGCACGGATGTAACACGATGACTCCTATCTCGCGAGGATTTCGCGGCCGCCGTCCGGCCGATGGGTTGGCTGCGCGTCTGCCTCCAGGCCAGTACGAGACGCGCGATTTCCCCGTGTTGTCAGCTGGCCCTACGCCGCACACTCCACTGTCGGCGTGGGATCTTACGCTGCGCGGGCCCGGTGGGAGATCTGCTCGCTGGATGTGGGACGAGTTCGCGACCCTCCCGCGCGAGACGATCACCGTGGACATTCACTGCGTCACCAAGTGGTCGAAATTCGACACGAAGTGGGAGGGCGTCAGTATCGACACTCTCATCTCGCACGCGGCTGCAAAGCAGGTGACAACCGGTGGATATGTGCTCGCGAGCTGCGACGGTGGCTACACCACTAACCTGCCATTACCCGATCTGACAAACGGCAAAGCATGGATCGCCTTCAGCTATGGCGGGGAGCCTCTGGCGCCGGAGCACGGCGGGCCGGCGCGCCTTCTCGTTCCGCACCTGTACTTCTGGAAAAGTGCCAAGTGGGTGCGGGAGCTGCGCTTCATGGACACGGACTCGCCGGGTTTCTGGGAAGCCGCCGGGTATCACAATCGCGGAGATCCGTGGCGCGAACAGCGGTACACCGGCGACGAGTGACCGCTACCCCGCCAGCCGGGCGTATCGTCTGGCGAACTGCAACGGTGGCATCCGTAACTGCGGAGACCGCGCGTACACGGACAGTCGTTTTCGACATCCCAGGCTGGACCGGCCATCGCGCGGGGCAGCACGTGGATGTGCGGCTGACCGCCGAGGATGGTTACCAGACTGAACGGAGCTACTCGATAGCGTCCGCTCCGGCGGACCCGCAGGTGGCACTCACGATAGAACGTCTGGACGATGGCGAAGTCTCGCCGTATCTCACCGGCGAGCTCCGCCCAGGCGACGTGATCGAGCTTCGCGGACCCATCGGTGGGTACTTCGTCTGGGATATCGAGAGTGGTGGCCCGTTATTCCTCGTGGGCGGCGGATCTGGCATCGTGCCTCTCATGGCGATGATCCGTCATCGACGCGCCTCGCTCGCGAAGACGCCCGATGCCGCGGCCAGTCTCCGGACGCGATTGCTTTACTCCTCACGCGCCTGGGAGGAGATCATCTATCGCGAAGAACTGGCGCGTCTGGCCGCTGAAGACCAGACGCTGGAGGTGGTGCACACCCTCACCCGTTCCGCACCCGAGGGCTGGCCGGGTTACCGCAGACGTATCGATCGGGGGATGCTCGCGCAGACGGCATGGCCCGCCAATGAGAGCCCCCGGGTCTTCGTTTGCGGGCCTACCTCGCTCGTGGAATCAGTCGCCAACGTCCTCGTCGAGCTCGGCCACCAACCAGCACTAGTGAAAACGGAGCGATTCGGGCCCAGCGGATCCTCTGTGCCTCAATAGCACAGACATAGCGAAGGTACCTGTAACCGCGGCGACTACGCGTGCGTATAGACCGCTATGCAAACGTCAACTCAATCGCCGGACATCGCCCCCGCCCAAGCATCGCGGCTTCCGACCTCGATCACTACAACAGGGCCTGACGGGAAGTCCTACACCCTGCCGATTCCTCTCTCTCGCGGCGAAGTCAGGGAGCTGGCTGCGCGTCGCGCTGCCTTATCCGATCAGCTGACAAACGTCAGCTCGCGTCGCGCGGAGCTCGCCGAAGAAATCCGTACCGCGGACGCCGTCAGCCGCACCGGGCTGGAACAACGCCTTCGCCTGCTCGACTCACGCATCCTCCAGCTGGAAACGGACCTGGCGACTACAGGACAACAACTCGCGGCGGCGCCGGTGCAGGTCGGTACGCAAACGCCGCAATCAGGTGGAGGCGACGACTTTGAAGACGGCGTGATGGCGGGCGGCGTCGGCGTATTCGCAGTCGGCTCGATTCTCCTGTTCTTTCTGCGCCGTCGCTGGAACCGCCGGTCCTCACCCGGTCTGCGGAATGCGACCGAACCCGCGCATCTGGAACGCCTGGAGACGGGAATCGAAGCGATCGCGATCGAAGTGGAGCGGATTTCGGAAGGACAGCGATTCGTGACAAGGCTGCTCGCTGAGGCGCAGCCGGCGCTCACACCCCGCGTACCACCGCTACCAGCGAGCGAGCACAAGCCCGGATCCTAGTCGCAGCTGCGAACGATACGTCTGGCTGCGGGCGAATGAGGAAACAGCGCCACGGCCTGACGCGCGTAGCCCCGCGCTAAAGCGCAGTGCCCACGCCTCGAATAAAGCTCCGCGACACGCAAGTTGATCCGATAGCTACCGGGATCCCACATCGCCCCGCTTACCCACCCTGCCGTGAGTCCTCCGCGTCCCACCGCGCTCATGGCTACGAGCTGGGTAGCGCTGCGAGCTGTCGCGATGAGGCTTGCCACAACAAGTGCGGCAGCAGCCCCTGTCAACCATGATGGTGCCATCTTGACCTCGTGCGTGCGGGGACGGATGCCGCTCGTCGCGCCCAGGACACTCCACACCATGAAAGCTGGCGAAGCGAGTAGGAGGACAACGTCGAAAGCGCTTACCACGAGCGTGGTAACGACGGTGCCTGCGAGAACGCACTGGGCAAGCACCAGGTCGGGATTGGCGAGGTCGCCCCATCGTCTGAGTGCCGCGAAGAAAAGCATCGCGAATGCGACGAGCAGTGCGGCGGTGGGCAGGAATCCACGCTCGGATATGAATGCGACCCAGTCACTGCTCGGCCAAGGGTTCGCGGTCATGCCGTCGTCCGTGAGTGATCGGTCGCCCGACGGCGCGTACCGCACATATTCAACCGGCCAGTTGCCGGGACCGACACCGAAGACGGGGTTCGACGCGGCCATGTGCAGCGAGTTCCTGTACTGTGCTACCCTGCCCTTCCCGCTTCCTTGCTTGTAGTCGATCATTCCCCGCGCCGAGTCGAGGTAGGGCGAGTCGCTGTTCCAGTTGAGCGAATTCGGGAGAACGATAGCGACCATTCCCCCGATGACCGCCGCGAGGGTGAAGCGCGCAAAGCGACCACCGATGTGCGCTTCCTCGCGCCAGTATTTCCGGGACGCGATCATCGGGATCAGGAGTACGACGACGGCCGCGGCTACAGCCAGCCAGGCCGCTCGGGAGCGCGATAGAACCAGGGCGGCACCGACCAGCGCGGCCCCTAGCGAGCCCACCAGGGCTCCAAAAGGCCGTCGGGCTGTGACCGTGCACCAAACGAGGGATGGGAGCCCGATAACCGCCATATGCGCGACGAAGTTCCGGTTCCCGAACGTTCCACCGGGCGCCCGATTAGCGCTGAAATATTCGGTGTCGAGGCCGTAAGCCTGCGCCAGACAGAACGCCGCCGCACAGACGCATGCGATTGCGGCGGCGACGAGTATCGGCCTGTATGCACCGCGTGCGGCTACCGCGCGCGCGCCCCAAAAAACGATGGCTCCCGAAAGGCTGACGGCTAAAGCGCGCTGAGCCAACCAATGGTTCGTGGCGAACAGCGACGCGCCGAGGCTCCACAGGAGAAACATCGCCAGAAGTCCGTCAACTCGATCAAATGACAAGGCGCGCCGAGCGGCGAACAGAGCGATCGCGATGATGGCCGCAGCTACGTGAAGAACGAGCTCTTTCGGGACGAAGTACCGATCGAGCTCAAACAGCTTGTACGGGAGAGCGATTACGACGGCGAGAATGACTCCCGCCTGGATGGTCAGCCTGATTATTCGATCTGGCATTGGAGGGAAATATGCCTCACCCGGCCGTGCAAAAAAAAAGCCCCGCTCCGAAGAGCGGGGCTTTTTTCAGTCAAACAGCCTTCATCAGGTGCAAACGATCGAACCGGACGAATTGTCGCAGGTCTTCGCAGACTGCGAGTGCGAGGCAGTCGCCGACCAGGTCTGGGGCGGGCCCGCTACGATCGTGGCGGTGATCGTCACGTTCTGCGACGGGGTGAAGCCCTGAAGGGGGCCCGTGCTCGTCGCGGTACCAGCGAAGTACGCGCCGTTGTTGTCGGCGGCATACTGCTCTTCATAGGTGGCCAGATTACGCATGTCAGACTTCATCGCGGCGACATACGCCTTGTCCTTGGTGTTCGCGAACTTCGGAATCGCGATCGCGGCAAGAATGCCGATGATGACGACTACGATCAGGAGCTCGATGAGGGTAAAACCCTTTCTGTTGTTCTTCATGTTTGAGAGTCCGGTTTTGGTGAATCGAGATGGCCGCCGACAGCTTCTCGGAGACTGAGCGGCTCTATCGGAGAGATTGAGTGCCCGACGCTTTTCGGCTCATCTCGCTCGCATCAACTCGCGATTTTCTTGGAGCACACGCTTCAATCTGATGACGCGGAATTCGACGCTTTGCAACAACCGCGAAGTGGCAAAAAATTTTGCAGTCAGGTGAAAGAATCTTTCCATTTCACAGGTAAAACCCTCGGATGAAATGGGTGTCTGTGCCACAATGGCGGGCGCGATTAACGGTTTCGTGAACTCAAAATGACGAAACCGTAATAATCAGCGTGACCGAGGGATTTCCGGGGTGATCAGAAGATCCCGGCTAGCCTACGACGGGACAGGTCGGTGCGTTCGCTTCCCGATCCAAACCCTACCGCGCGAACCAGTACGTGGCCTTCACGAGGAACACGTTGCTGGGCCGGCCGAAGATTGCCGCGGTCTCGCGGTGGGTGCGGAAGTCTCCTTCGAACGGAAGGTAATCCTCGCGTTGCTGCTGCCACACGAAATAGAGCGCCGAGCCTGGGCGGTATTCCCATCTCATCACCGCGTTTCCGCGCAGCGAGTGGGTCCGAAAGTCCGGGTTATCGACTGAGAATGAGGGCGCGACGCCGGCGCCATCGGGGTCGACGTTATACGAAAGCGTATTGCCGCTTGCTACGTCGACGACAGGCGCAATCGTACTGGCATTGTCCTGCCCATACACGACGTAATCCTGGGTCGCGGGCTTCGCCAGCTCCTTGAATCCCTTGTAGCGACCGGCTGACGCGAAGGGTTGAGCGTACAGCTGAAAAGACAGAAAGGGGCTCAGCGTCCAATCGACCCTCGTGGTCGCCGAGAGGGTCGTCTGGTAAAGATCCGCGAACACATAACGTCTGCCGTAGGTGGGAGTCGCCAACGGGTCCACCGTGTTGCTCACGAACTGAATTGTGTTGTGAAGCAGATTCAGTGCGGGCGTGACACTAACAAGCACCGAGGAGCTTGGCCGGATCGTAAGGCCGGCGCTCAGATCCTTTGCGTAGCCGTGTTTCTCGTCGCCGTAATAATTACCGCTGAGGCTGTACGACAGAAAGCGTCGCTGGTCCGAATCGATCTCCGTCCACAAGCCCCACTGCGTCGGCTGTCGTCCGAGAGGCCCACCGCGGGTCAATCGATCATCGATCGCGCTCGGGTCGTACTCGGAACCGGCGTAGAGGTTATAAAGGTTGTTGAAGTTCAGTGTTACCTGATTGAAGATGCTCGTCCAGATCTTGTCGCCACCGTAGTTCCAGGCGTGGTTGGTTCCGAGGTTCAGCTGGTAGCCGCGCAGAAGGCGACCGGCCTCGGTGTTGTTGTAAGCGCCGCTTACACCGAGGTTGCGGTAGTCGACGCGACCCATGAAGCCGAGATCATTTACCTCGTAGCCGGGGCTGATCGACTTGGCCGTGGCGCCCATCTGCCATTTACCGAACTTGTTCAAACCGAGCTTCGCCGAATAACCATCCAGCGTATTCGTGGTGGTGTCGACGCCGAGATAGTCGGCGTCCGGCCGCTGGTAGTACCGGGCGCTGGACCGCTGGGCGCTTCGCATGACGGCACGCGAGCCCTCGATCTCAGAGCGCGCGAAAGCGCCGGTCAGCGCCCAACTCCGATCCGCCCAGCGATGTTCGAAATCCAGGCTGCCGACGTTCGCGCGTGAGCGCAGGAGATTCTTGAAGACGTCCTCACTCAAGTCCCGATTGACGGCCGTGCCGCCGACGCTCATAAGGGTCCTTCCACCACGGAAATCGCGCCGGACGCGGCCCGCGAAATAATTGGTGAGCGGCTCCACGGGCGTTGTGGTCTCGATACCCGTCCCGTCCGCTACACGCGCATTCTCCTCGGCGGTCAAAGCGTCGAGAAGCCCGACCGTCCAGGCTCCGACCTTTCCGGTGACCTTGCCGGCACCGAGAATGGTCGTGGCGTCCGGCGCATCCACGAATTCCCCGCTGGCGAAACCTTGGGGCGAGCGGCCAATGCGCCGGGAATAGAAGATCTGCTGACTGCCGTACCCCGGCCCGCCATTGATCGAGCCAATGTTGAAGATGTTCGCGCCCTCGACGAAGAACGGCCGCTTCTCGGGGAAGAACGTCTCGTACGCCGACAGATTGACCACGGCTGGATCGACTTCGACCTGGCCGAAATCGGGATTCACTGTGGCCGTAAGCGTGAGTCCGCCGGGGAGACCGTACTTGAGATCGGCGCCCGCGGAGGGGGTTGCATCATTTGCCTTGTAGAAAGGATTGGCCGAATTACCCGGCGCGCGCGTGAGCTTGGTGCTCACGTACGGGAGCACCTCGAGGCGTTGCGGCGTGGGCACATCGACGATACCCGCCAGATCGCCCTCGAAAGAGACGAAGCCGGGATCGGTAGTTTTCCATGGCGACCAGCTGTCGCGCTCATTCCGTCGCGCGATGTCGCGCATGATCTGAAAGCCCCAAACGCGTTCTGCTCCCTTCTGGGCGCCGCCGAAGCGCAGCTGCGAAAATGGAATTCTGTACTCCGCGGTCCAGCCGGCGGAGTCGACTCGCGTCCCCACCTGCCACACCGCGTCCCAGTTGATGTCCTCTCCATTGCGGTCATCAAATTCGAGCACGTCCTTCTGAACGCCTCGCGGATTTACGGAAAAGCGGAAAGAAGTACGTCGGTCGCGATAGGAATCCACCATCACGTGGAGCCAGTCGGAATAGATCCCCGAGGCATCGCGACGCGCGAGCTGGGCGGCGATCGAATCGGGATGGGAGTCGAACATTCGAACGCCCACATAGAGGGCGGCGTCATCGTAGAGCACCCGCACTTCTGTTCGATCGGTCGGTTTCGCGCCCACCTTCGGGTAACTCTGGGTAAAGTCGGACGACATGGGCGCGGCGGCCCACGCGGCGTCGTCGAGCTTGCCATCAATCGTGATGTCGGCCGTTACGCGGGCGGCTCGCATCGACCTCGCAGCGAGCACAACGCCAGTTGCAGTGGCGCCGACTTCGGGTACACCGGTCGGTTGCGCTGGGGAGGTCGGATTTTGCGCACCGACGCGAGAGGACACGACGAGCAGCATCAGCGCGGCTCCGCGCGGAGAGAGACGGACAGGACTCATGACAAATCGATGGGTATGGGTGGGGGCGACCTTGTCGCCATCGCCGATTTAGACAGCCGTTCCCATATAAAGGTTGGATCCCCAGCCAGAATGCTAAGGCCGATCGGGCGGTTCTTGCGACGGCGGGGTGACTGGCGATGCCGACTG
>DATBXT010000155.1:0-4922 GCA_036514115.1 Gemmatimonadaceae bacterium | reverse complement strand
ACCGGCACCCGCAGCAGTCGACTCTTCAGGGTTATCAACGCTGCTCGCCGCTGCAGCCAGTGTAAACGCGCAGGTTCCCGAACGCCTGAAGGCGTACCGCACGCGTATCGAAACCGAGATGTCGGTGGTGGTGCTGGATTCGGGCGGACGCGAGCGTACGACCCAGGTCGAGCAGATCGCCAGCGACGTTCGCTGGCGCGCTCCGGACCGATATGACCAGCGCGTTGTTGGTTACCGCAGTCAGTCGATCGGGCCGACCTTTTCGCTCATGAGTCTTTTCGGCGGCTGGACGGTCCCCACCCTCTACGGCAACCGTCTTCAGCTTGGGCTCACGTCCGTGAGCGATCCAAATACAGTCGTCAACGCGTCGCGCCGAACGCTCGCGGTGCATCCGCTCGCCGAAAACCGCAACCGCTACTACACGTACCAGGGCGGTGACACAGCCGTCACCCTGTTTTCGAATGGCAGGCAAATACCTATCGCGCGTATCCGCGTGACGCCACGCACCGACGCGCCAGGTGACGCCATTCTGTTTTTCGGCGACATGTATCTCGATGCCGACTGGAAGCAGATCGTTCGCATGCGCGGCCGGCTGGTGGAAGTCCACAATGGCAAAGTGACCATCAACGCCGGCAGCCGAATCCCGGGTGTAAGCGGCGCTTCATTCGTCGAGCTGGTTAATGTCGAGGTCAACGGCCAGTACTGGCTGCCTGCATTTCAGCGCACCGAGCTGCAGGCGCGGATCGCGAGCTTTGGCGGGTTCCGAACCATTGTTCGCGTGGTCTCCCGATTTGGCGATTATCAGGCGAATGATTCTTCGTGGGCAGGCCCCGAGGCCGCGCCGGGCGTGCTGCACACCCTTACTTTTGCCTCGAGTGGCGATCAACAAAGGTTCAGGGGCTGGGAGCGCCCGATCGGTGCGGCCAGCGGCGATGTGTACTACGGTGAGCTCGACGACCTCGCTCCGACAGAGTGGCGCGCGACCCCTGACACGAAGCGCTTGCGGTTCTCGCCGCGCACTTTGGCGGAAGTGTTCCGCTTCAACCGTATCGAAGGTCTTTTCACGGGAATAGCGCTGGAGAAAGAACTGCGCGCATCGTCGCCGCGACTATCCGCTCACGGCTCGCTGGGATGGGCGTGGGCGGAGCAAACCGCGCGGGGAACTCTCAGCGTGGCGCGTGCAACCGGTAGAACCACGACCGGCCTCCGGGTAGAGCGCTCGCTCACCCACACCAACGATTTCAAGCTCCCCTTCTCCTGGGGAGCAACACTGCCCGCACTGCTCGGCAGCACCGACAACTTCGATTACCTGGATCGTGTGACCGGGACGGCCTTTGTAAATCGCACGCTCGGCCTGAAGCAGCGGTCGCTGATTGGAATCGAATTTGGTCCCGGCCGCGATCGAGCCGTACAGCAGAATATTTCGCGCGGCTTGTTCGTCAACGCGGGTGAAGGATTCCGCCCGAATCGAGGAATCCGGGAGGGGGACTACTTCCGCACGGTCGCTGCTCTGGACTTCAATCCCGAAATCAGCGGCATGTTCGTGGACCGTGGGGTTGGCGCGAGGATCTACTACGAAAGAGCTGACGGCAAGCTCCGCTGGCAGCGGCTCGAGATGCGGCTCGCCGCCCGGCGCGAGGTCGGACCCTTCCAGCTCTACGCGCACGGTGACGCGGGCACCCTGCTCGGCAAGCCCGCGCCCCAGGTGATGTTCGAGCTTGGCGGCGATGAAGGACTGACCGCTTACGACTACAAGGAATTCGCCGGGGATAACGCCGCGCTCGGCCGAGCGGTGGTCGGTTACACGCTTCCATTTCTGCAGGCGCCGATTCATCTCCCGAGCCGGTTGATCATCCCTGGACTCGCGCCCGGACTCGCTGCAGGGATTCAGGCGGGTTGGACTGAGATCTCTGGACCGGCGGCACAACGGGCACTCCTCGAGCTCGGAAGCACCATCGATCCAGCGACCGGTACAGTCCAGCCACTCTCGCGTTCCACTAACGGTGTCCGCGCATCCGCCGAGTTTCTGTTCACGCTTTTCAATGGTGCGTTGTCAGCCGGTATCACGCGGCCGATCGATACCCATGGCGCCTGGAAATTCACTGCGCGAATGGGTCAGGGTTTCTGATGGGTGGCACCCAACTTGTAATTGTCGGGGTCGAACGCCTCCCAAGGAACGGTGCTATGAATATGAAAGGAACTTCGCGCGCACTCGGCGCGCTCGTCATTGCAGGATCTGTGGTCATTAGCGGTTGCGCTGGGATGAGTCAGAAACAGCGCGGAGCGGTTATCGGAGCTGGTACGGGCGCGGCGGTCGGTGGAGTGATCGGCAACGCGACCGGTTCAACCGCACGCGGCGCCATCATTGGCGCGGTCGTCGGTGGCGCGGCGGGCGCGATCATCGGCCATCAGATGGATCAACAAGCGAAGGAACTCGAGCAGAAGATCCCTGGCGCCACTGTTTCACGCGTCGGCGAAGGAATCGCAGTGACCTTCCCGTCGGGCATCCTTTTCCCATTCAACTCGACCGAAATCCTGCCGGACGGCCGAACCAATCTCCAACAGCTTGCCAACAGTCTGACCGAGTACCCGAACTCGGACATTCTGATCGTCGGGCATGCTGACAGCGTCGGCACGGACGCCTACAACCTCGATCTCTCCCAACGGAGAGCGCAGGCCGCGAGCTCCTACCTGCAATCGCTTGGAGTCCCAGGGGCTCGGCTTCATGCAGTCGGCAAGGGCGAGTCAGAGCCGATTCAGTCGAACGATACGGAGGCGGGGCGCGCGCAGAACCGCCGAGTCGAGATCGCGATTTACGCGAGCGAGGCGTACAGAAACCAGGTGAAGACTCAGAATCCGTAAGCCTGGCAATCGAAGGAACCAAAAAAAGGGCGTCTATGACGCCCTTTTTTATTGCGCCTACTTTTGCGGGAATGTCGGAGTGACGGTAGGTCCGAGAGCTGTGGAGTTCAGCCAGGTGCGGGTCCATATGCCGACAGTCGCACACTCTAGCGAGCTTCCGCTATTGAATGGAGGAGGAGGGGACTGCCGGGGCGGGTAGACCTCTGCCGCAACCACGTGTCTGACGGGAACTAAACCGTTGATGTTGCTCCCATAGCCTCGGCGGCGCACGATTCCGTTGACGTAGGTGATGGTGCAAGTCGGAGCGGTTCTGTACTGCGTCGGCACCACCGGATTGTCGAGCAGCACCGGAACGTGCTTGAACAGGTCGGCAATCGTCCGCGGCTGGATCGAAGCGATCTCCTCCGGCGTCACAAAGTACGCATCCCGTACCGCGGCCTGTCTCGCCCGAAAGCCAACCTTTTCCAGGAGCGCCGAGTCTGACCGGGTGCGGGCGAGATAAGCTTCTGTCTCGTCGGTCCTGAAGAGGATGACATCGATGCGATTTCGTCCCGCGTCGCCTGATTTTGTCGAAAGCTTTGCCTCGGTGCGCGCGGTCGTATACCCCTCGTGTCTCACGACCAAAGTCAAATGTCCCGCCCTGACATTGGAGATGATGTACTTGCCATGGGCATCGCTGCGCCCTTCTTGATCGAAACCCTCGATGGAGATCGCTGCATCAGCCAGCGCGATCCCGACGGTCGAGGTCACCCGCCCGCTTACCGTTACGGTTCCCGCCGGGGTCGGATGAATGGGTGAGTGGTCGGATACGGTCGAAGCCCGGGCGCACGCCATCATCACGACGCCTGACATCACGCTCCACGGAAGCGACCGCATCATGAACATGGTCTACGCTACATCCTGTTCGAAAGCATTTCTTCTCGGACGAAAGGCCTATGCCTGAGGTTCGGAGCGACGCTGATATAAGCTCACGGAAACATACGGCGGAAGGTTCGAGGAAAAAAAAGACCCGGGCCGCGAAGGCCCGGGTCGTAACGCGCCCGGAGAGACTCGAACTCCCAACCTTTTGATCCGTAGTCAAATGCTCTATCCAATTGAGCTACGGGCGCATTCTCGTACTGCGGACCAAAGTCGGTATTTCAGTCCTCAGCATTTCATATGAGCGGTACAAGACTCGAACTTGTGACCTCCACGATGTCAACGTGGCGCTCTAACCAACTGAGCTAACCGCCCCTCTCTGCGTCGCACTCGAGAGCGGGAAACGGGACTCGAACCCGCGACCCCAACCTTGGCAAGGTTGTGCTCTACCAACTGAGCTATTCCCGCGAACAAACAGCTGTTCTCGCGTTTACCACGAAGCCATGGAGGTGAGGGGAATCGAACCCCTGACCTCTTGAATGCCATTCAAGCGCTCTCCCAACTGAGCTACACCCCCGGCATTTCCCGACGGGCGAAACCACGCCCGACAGGAACCGCGAAGGATATCCAAGGGTAGTATCGAAGTCAAGAAATTCACTATGGCTATATCGCCAACGGCCAGTATCTTGCAGCGCTTCGTGAGCCAGATTTTTTCGATCACAGAAAAACGCTTTCGGCGTCGCGTTTCACGGCTCTCGAACCAAACATCATCCGCTCGCATTGCTGGCCTGTGACAAGGCTGCATTCGCATAGGCTTTCACTGTTGTTCCAAGAGGTGTGCACCAATGACTGAAGTAAAGCGTCGCCGGAAATCCGCCGTCGCGGGAATAGCTCCGAGCGAACCCGAGCGCGACATTCTCGACCAGTACCTTTATGAGGTGAGCACGTATCCTCTCCTCAAGGGAACTGAGGAGATCGAGGTTGCCCGTCGGATTCGCGCTGGTGATCCGGACGCTCTCCAGGAGCTCGTGCAGCGCAATCTGCGCTTCGTGATCTCGGTTGCAAAGAAGTATCAGAACAGGGGCATGCCTCTCATCGATTTGATCGGCGAAGGCAACGTCGGCCTCCTCACCGCTGCCCGGAAGTTCGATCCCGATCAGGGAGTGAAGTTCATCTCGTACGCCGTGTGGTGGATTCGCCAG
>DATBXT010000154.1:0-11327 GCA_036514115.1 Gemmatimonadaceae bacterium | reverse complement strand
AGTCCGAGTCCCGTCCCGCCGGCTTCGCGGGAGCGTCCGCTGTCGGCGCGGTAGAATCGCTCAAAAATTCGCGGAAGGTGTTCCGGGGGGATTCCGCTCCCCGTATCGCGCACGACGAGCTCAACGCCACGTCCCTGGCGGCTAGCCTCGATCGTAATCCTGCCACCACTCGGAGTATGTCGCAGTGAGTTCTCTACCAGGTTCACGAGTATCTGCTCGAGCGCGGTCCGATCGGCGTAAACGACTTCCGCGTCTGACGGCACATCGGTCTGCAGCAGCACGCCCTTGGATTTGGCGTTGGCGCCGAGGCGCTCGAAGACTTCTCGCGCGGCGTCCGCGATACGTACGTGCTGCGGCAACGGCTTCCAATTCCCAGTTTCGATACGTGAAAGGTCCAGAAGCTCGTCGACGATGCGCTGCATCCGCTGAGTATTGCTGAGAATCGTCCGCGCAAAATCGGATCGCTTCTCGGCAGGGATGTCAGGATCCTGAAGCGTCTCGGCAAAGCCTCCGACGATCGTCAGCGGCGTTCGCAGCTCGTGGGAAACGTTGGCGACGAAATCACGGCGGACCGCTTCGAGCTTTCGGATCTGTGTAAGATCGAAAAGGGCCACTACCGCTCCGCCATGAACGAGGGAGCGCGCTGTCAGCGAGAGCGTAGTATCGCCGATGGTTATCTCCTGCTGTTGGGTTGGCGTTCCCTTGAGCGCGAGGTGGATCGCCGCGCGCAGCTCCGGATCGCGCGGCAGGAATTCCAGACCGAAAGGCACTCTTCTATCGATCGAGAGCAGCCGACGTCCGGTGTCATTGATCCTCACGACTTCCTGACCCGCCGAAATTGCCACCACGCCCTCGTTCATCGTCTCGACGAGGGCCGACTGGACGGACTGCTCGGCTTCCAGTGCCGACAGGCGAACCTCGAGCTGTTCCGACATGCGGTAGATGGCGTCGGCCAGGTCGCCCACCTCGCCGGGTGCCGCCAGCGGAGGATGTCGGCGTCGTTCGCCAGCTGCGAGCGATCGAGCGACATCGCGCAGATCCGTGATTGGTCTGGAGATGGACCGCGAAAAAAGAGCGGCAAGGATTGCGGCGAGAAAGAAGGAGATCACCCCCGCCGTTAGCACACCGTTGCGGGCGCGGTCGAAAAGATCCTCGACGACGCTCGTCGTAATCGACACACGCGCCACCCCACGCGGCGTTTTGACAGCGACGTAAAGCCGCTCTTCGCCAGTCGACGGGCTCATTCTAAGGGCGGAGCCGATTCCGCTGTCGCGCGCGACGGTGACTTCTGGCCGGGTGCTGTGATTCTCGAGGGCCTCGAGCGCAGGCCCATCGAACTCCGAATCACCGACTACATGCCCAGTAGAATCGATCAGCGTAATGCGGTGGCCGGTGGCTGCGCCGGCTGCGTCGGCGAGCGAATCAGGGTTGCTGACAGCCTGCCAATTGAGTGCGATCAGTCTGGCTTCACCGGCCAGGTCGTGCTTGGTCTGCTCGGTGATGTTTGAATGGAGCTGGCGGTCGATGATGATGACCACCGCAATAACCATAATCGCAACTACAGCGAGAGATTGGAGCAGAAGGCGGTGCGCGAGCCTCACGAGCGCTCGTTCACGTTCTTGATACGGTATCCGAAGCCGCGCACGGTTTCGATCAGCTCACCCGAGGGGCCGAGCTTGGCACGCAGTCGCTGGACGTGCATGTCGACTGTGCGCGTCTGGATGTCGGGAGCGGCTTCCCATACGACCTCCAGCAGCAGATTGCGTGGCTGGACGCGTCCCTTCCGCTCGGCAAGGAGCAGCAGGAGTTTGAACTCCGTGGGCGTGAGATCCACATCGCGACCATCGACCGTAACGCGGTGTGCGTTGGTGTCGATTCTGAGTGGCCCGATTTGCTGCACGCCCGACGCATCGTCTCCACCCGCCCTGACCCGACGCAGAATTGCGCCAACCCGGAGCACAAGCTCCTGCGGGCTGAAAGGTTTGGTCAGGTAGTCGTCGGCGCCAAGCGTGAGCCCCTGTATTCGATCGCCTTCCTCTCGACGCGCCGTCAACATCAGGACGGCAATGCGCGCTGTTGGCGGCTCAGAACGCAGCTGCTCCATCACTTCGTATCCGGAAAGGCCGGGCAGCATAAGATCCAGCACGACGAGCGATGGCTTATCGCGCCGGGCGAGGGCCAGGCCCTCGCTACCGTTTGTAGCGGTTGAAACCGCGTAGCCTGATTTTGCGAGGTGGTAAGCGACCAGCGCGACGATATCAGGCTCGTCGTCGACCACCAGTATTCGCTCTCCGGTTGGGCCCGGTTCAGTCACGTCATGAACTTGCCCGGCTGCTCGCCTGCGCGTCAACCGACGTCCGACGGAAGTTGCCGCCCGTTACAGAATCGTGGCAGAGCGGATTGCTCCTTGCCCTCACTCTCCCCGCGGGAGTGCGCCCGCTAATTTTGGTGTAACTACCAACTCGGTAATGGGCTGAACCGAATGAGAATGACACGTTACGCACTGGCGACAGGCGCCTGGCTGTTGTCGGGCTGCGCAACCGCCGCGCGGCAGGGGAACGACGGGCCGGTCGATCTGGTCGTGGCGACAACCACCGACGTACACGGTCGCTTGAGAGCGTGGGATTATTACGCCAACAAGGCAGAACAGGTGCGCGGACTCACGCGAGCCGCGACGATCGTGGACTCTGTGCGGGCGGCGAATCCCGGACGCGTAATCCTGCTGGACGCCGGCGATCTTTTGCAGGGGAATCCCCTGGCATACGTGGCGGCGAGGGTTTCGCGAGATCGCACGAACCCGATTATCGCCGCGATGAACGCGATGCACTATGACGCTGCGGCAATCGGGAACCACGAGTACAACTACGGCGTGCCTTACCTGGATTCCGCTGTAAGACAGGCGCAATTCCCCTTTCTGTCGTCGAATACCTACAGAACCGACCCCGCGGGGATTCACGCGTACAAGGCGTGGACGATCGTCGAACGTGCCGGAGTCAAAGTTGGGATCGTCGGGGCGACCACGCCGGGCGTGGCGGTATGGGATGCAGAGAATATTCGCGGACGTCTTCGCTTCGGCGACATCGTACCCGCGGTCAGGCAGGCGGTCGACGAAGTGCGACGCGCCGGCGCCGACATCGTGTTCGTCACGGTTCACTCCGGTCTCAACGAGCCGGCGAGCTATGACACCGTGTCTACCGGAGTTCCGAGTGAGAACGTGGCGGCTCGGATCGCGAGCGAAGTGCCAGGCATCGATTTTCTGGTCTACGGACACTCGCACAAGGAGAATCGGGGAACCACGATCGGTCAGACATTGCTCGTGCAGCCAAAGAACTGGGCAACGAGTGTCGATGTGGCGCATCTCGAGCTTTCGAAATCCAGCGGAAGATGGGTCGTCAGCCAAAAGCGCAGCGATCTGATCCAGGCCTCCGGCCACGCCGAGAGCCCGGCAGTCCTCGCTGCCACCGAGCCCGCGCATCTGGAGACCGTCGCCTATGTCACCACACCCATCGGAACGACCGCCGAGCGTTGGAGTGCGGACTCCGCACGGGTGAAGGACTCGCCGCTGATCGACTTCATGCTCGAGACGGAGCGCAAGGTCGCGGGCACCGATCTCGCCTCGACCGCCGCGTTCTCGACGGACGTAGTTCTCAATCCGGGACCGATCACGATCGCCCAGGTGGCCCAGCTCTATCCGTACGACAACACTCTCAGGGCGGTAAGAATTTCGGGCAAGCAGCTGCGTGACTACCTGGAATTCAGCGCGCGGTACTATCGGACAGCGTCTCCGAACACGCCGGTGCAATCGGATTCAACAATTCCAGGCTACAACTTCGACATTGTTTCCGGCGTCGATTACGTCATCGATGTCAGCCGTCCCATCGGGTCGCGTGTTACGCGGCTGGATTACAAGGGCCGGCCGGTGCAGGACAGCGACAGCTTTACGATGGCGCTCAATAACTACCGGCAAACTGGCGGTGGCGGCTACGCCATGCTGAGCGGTGCGCCTGTGGTCTACGACAAGCAGCAGGAGATCAGACAGCTGCTCATCGACGAGGTAAGAGCCAGCGGCGCACTGCGACAGGCGGATTACTTCAGGCAGAACTGGGCGTTGGCCAGATCATCGAGCGCGTCACAGGCGGCACTGCCTGCGGTAAATCCGCTCGTTCCTCCCGCGGTGACGAGCTCTCGGCCGCCGTTTCCAACGGGGACACGGTTTCTCCGCATCATCGCGACCAACGATTTTCATGGAGCGCTGGAGCCGCGTCCCGATGTCAACGGCGTCAGGCGCGGCGGCGCGGCTTACGTTGCAACCGCTATCGAACGCGCGCGCAGCGAATGCGTTCCACGGTGCGAGACGCTGCTGCTCGACGGCGGAGACATGTTTCAGGGGACACCCGCCTCGAATCTCAACTTCGGCCGCCCCGTCGTCGACTACTACAATAGAATGGGCTACACTGCTGCCGCACTCGGCAACCACGAGTTCGATTGGGGCGTTGACACCCTGCGCGCCCGAATGCGACAGGCCAGGTACGCCATTCTCGGCGCGAACGTCCGTTACACGAACGGGCGTGACGTTGAGTGGATTCGGAACGACACCATTGTCACACGCGGTCGGACGAAGATCGGCATCATCGGGATTTCGACCGTCACCACACCAACGACCACGCGAGCGGGCAACGTCGCGGGTTTGCGCTTCGATGATCCCGCGCCGATCGTCGACAGCATTGGACCCGCGCTTCGAAGGCGTGGCGCACACTTCATCGTCGTGATCGCCCATGCGGGTGCCCAGTGCGGCCGGGATGGCGCAACCGAGTGTGCTGGCGAGATCATGAACTTTGCCCGTAATCTGAAGAGCAAGGTCGACGTGATCGTCAGCGGCCATTCGCATTCATTGATCAACACCGTCGTCAACGCGACTCCAATCGTTCAGGCGCGCAATGTCGGCCGTGCCATGGATGTGGTGGACATCGCTCTCGACACAACGATCAACATCCCGGTGCGGCACGAGGTGAGGGAGATCGCCGTCGATACTCTTCGTCCCGATCCAGCCATCGATTCGATCGTTCAGCGGGCGGTTGCCAGAGTGGCGCCGATCGTGAACCGCCATATCGCGACGATTCCCGTCACGTTGTCACGTCGAGGACCGCAGTACCCCCTCGGAAATCTCATTGCCGACGCACAGCGCTGGGCGGGTAAGGGTGATGTCGCGATCATGAACAACGGCGGCATCCGCACCGATCTCAGAGCGGGAGAGGCGAACTATGGCTCGTTGTTCGAGGTCCAGCCCTTTGGAAACACTCTTTATTTGCTGACAATGACGGGCGCACAACTGCGCGGCTTGCTGGAGGCGATGCTGGGCAAATCCAACGTGGATGATCACGTCAGCGGTCTCACCATCAGGTTCGATCGTTCGCGACCCAAGGGTTCGCGGCTGGTGTCCGTGACGATGGCCGATGGAACTCCGCTTTCCGATACGAAGACTTACAACGTGATCGTCAACGACTTCCTCGCAACGGGCGGCGAAGGCTACGACGCGGGCAAGCGCGCGACGAGCTCGCGTCCGCTCAACATCGTCGACCTCGATGCGTTGATCGACTACCTGAAGGCCATGCCGGAATCGGTCAGCGCGCCCCAGGAGATTCGCATCTCGCCGGTTTCACAGTGAGCGACACGGTTCGTGTCTACGTGAACGCGAAAGCCGTCGACGTCGATGCAACGGGAACGGCGCTCGACGCGGTCGAGAGGCTGGATCCTGCTCAGGGAGCGGCCATTCGAAAAGGCGAGCGGCTGATCACCGACAGTCGCGGAATAGTCACCGATAACGCGACACCGGTGCACAATGGAGCGATATTTCGGGTCGTGCGATCCCGCCAGGTTGCGGGCGACGATCCGGACTTCAACTCCCTGTAATGCCACTCTCGATTTTCTCCAACAAGCTCCGCCAGCTGCCCAAAGCGGAGCTGCACTGCCATCTCGACGGCTCGGTCCGCCCCGACACTCTCCTCGACCTCGCCAGAGAACACAGCGTCACGCTTCCGAAGGACAATGTAGAGGAGCTTCGTGAATTCATGCGCGTCGACGATGCGCAGACCCTCGAGGATTATCTGCGACGCTTCGACGTCACCATATCCGTTCTTCAGACCGAGGAGGCGCTGGAGCGAGTCGCGTACGAGCTGGCGCAGGACGCGTCAGAGGACGGCGTGCGGTACATCGAGGTCCGCAATGCGCCGATTCTGAATGTCGTCCAGGGGCTCACCCTGGTGCAGGCTGTCGAGGCGCCGATTCGTGGATTGCAGCGAGCTGAAAGAGATTTCGGAATCACAGGCCGGTTCATCATTTGCGGGCTGCGCCAGTTCCCAGCCGAGAGCTCGCTCGAGCTGGCGAAGCTGGCTGTCGAATTCAAGAACGATGGCGTCGTCGCGTTCGATCTTGCCGGAGGTGAGAAGGGAAATCCTGCCGCTCGGCATGCCGAAGCTTTCAGGTATGCGCGGGAGCATGACCTTGCCGTCACCGTTCACGCGGGCGAAGGGGACGGCGCTGAGTCCGTCCGCCAGGCTGTGCACGTGTGCGGTGCGAACCGCATCGGTCACGGAACCAGGCTGATCGAGGATGCGGAGCTGACGCAGTACGTGAACGACCGACGCATCGCACTCGAGGTGTGTCTTACGAGCAACGTGCAGACGCGCGTCGCGGACTCGTACGCGACTCACCCGCTGCGCGAGTATTTCGATCGCGGGCTGAACGTCACGTTGAATACGGATAACCGCCTGATGAGCGCTACCACGCTCACTGACGAGTACGTACACGCCGCCGAGCACCTCGGATTTACCGTCGAGGAGCTGGCGGGAATTGCGCTGAACGGCTTCGAGAGCGCTTTTCTCCCGTGGGAGGAGCGTCTGATGTTGATCGAGGAAGTCTCGGAAGAGATCGACGAGCTGCTTGGGCCGGAAGAGTGACAGACTACTCGGCACAGGCGGCCGCGAAAGCAGCGGCAGCGATCCGGAATCGAAGCGACACCAGGCCTTCGATGGGAATCATCCTCGGGTCCGGTCTCGGTGGATTGTCGAAGAAGATCGGCGACGCGATTCGGATTCCATTCGAGGAAATTCCCGGATTTCCCGAGCCTACAGTGGTCGGCCACGAAGGCGCGCTTATCACGGGTAGTCTTGGCGGCCGGCAAGTCGTAGCGCTAAGTGGAAGATTTCACATGTACGAGGGCCATTCTCCCGCACTGGCGGCTTTTCCCGTCCGCGTCTTCCGCGCGCTCGGCGCGCAGGATCTCCTCGTGTCGAACGCCGCGGGCGGCATCTCTCAAAAACTCGCCGTCGGTGATCTGATGATGATCTCCGATCATCTCAATCTCATGGGTGCGAATCCATTGACAGGCGAGCTGCAGGAAGGCGACATACGCTTTCCCGATATGACTGACGCCTATGATCCCGGCCTGCGTCGGATCCTGCGCACTACAGCTGAAAAGCTGGGAATTGTTTTGCGCGAGGGAGTCTACGCAGGGCTTCTGGGCCCTTCCTACGAGACGCCGGCCGAAGTGAAGATGCTGCGCATGCTCGGCGCCGATGCCGTTGGAATGTCGACAGTGCCGGAGGTTATCGTCGCCCGCGCTTTGAAGATGCGCGTCACCGGCGTAAGCTGCATCACCAACGCCGCCGCCGGCGTGACTGGCTCAGCGCTCAGTCACGCGGAAGTGCTGGAGACGACCAACCGCGTGAGCGCCGACTTCGAAGCATTGGTGACGGGTTTCCTCGAGCGGACTGCAAGCCCTCAGCTGTCGGCCGCGAGATGATTCAGCGGGCCATGCCCGCTTCCCAGTCCTGGCGCCGTCGCAATGGCGTTATGGACGTAGTCGATAGCGCGTCGCACGGCGGCGTGGAGTGATTCGCCGTTGGCGAGCTGCGCGACGATCGCCGCTGACAACGTGCAGCCCGTCCCATGTATGCTGGTGGTGTTGATGCGCTTTCCGCGGAACGCGCGGACGTCACCATCATATAGTATGTCCACCACGCGATCGCCGCTCTCGAGATGACCTCCTTTGATCAGCGCTGCCTGGGCGCCCATCTCGTTGACCATCTTTTCAGCGGCGTGAGCCATTGCATCTTCGTCCTCCAGCTTCTCGCCCACGATGATCGCTGCCTCGTGAAGGTTGGGTGTGACGAGCGCTGCCTGGGGCATCAGGTCGTCACGAATGATGTCGATTGCGGCGGGCTCCATGAGCGGATCTCCTGACGTCGCGACCATCACCGGGTCGAGAACGTAGTTGCGGAACGAGTGGTCGCGGATCGCGGCGGCCACCGAGGCAGCAACAGCGGCATTAGCGAGCATTCCCGTCTTGATTCCCGCGGGCATCAAATCAGCAGCGATGGAATCGATCTGCGCTCGTACCAGGTCGGGCGAGACCGCTTCCCACCTGGACACACCTCGGGTGTTCTGCGCTGTGATGGCGGTGATCACCGACGTGCCGAACACCCCAAAGCGCTGGAACGTCTTCAGGTCCGCCTGGATTCCGGCGCCGCCGCCCGAATCAGAGCCGGCGATGGTGAGCGCTATCCGCATCCAACAAAAATGCGCCGCGATTAGTCGCGACGCACGTTGTCGACCGATCTCGCGGAAGCCTACTGCGGCTGGCGCGGTGGCGGGGAGGGCGGCATCGACTGCAGACGCGCCTTGAATGCGTGGAAATTGCGCGAGTCCGTCGCCAGCTGGGCCAGGGTGCTCGGCGGAATCTGATTGATCAGCGCCTGCACCGCGGTAATTCTGTCCTCTTCCAGCGGGTGAGTCAGGAACCACGAATCCACCGCGCCCGGGCGACTCTTACGCTCTTCGAGGAGCTTGTTGAACATTGTCACCATACCGACGGGACTTACTCCGGCGCGCACCACGTTCTTCACACCTTCATTGTCGGCCTGGGCTTCGTCCTGACGGCTGAAGCGCGCGAACAGCGCGCCACCGGCGATGTTAATGGCCGCGCCCGCGACCTGGCTGTTGCAGACGCCAGTAAGGATGCACGCCAGAGTGATTCCGACGTTGGCGCCCTGTTCCTTCTCCATCTGCTTCACCGTATGGCGACGCACAACGTGGCCGATTTCGTGGCCCAGGACGCCGGCGAGCTCGTCCATCTGATCGGCGCGCTGAATCAGGCCGCGGTTCACGTAGACGAATCCACCAGGAACGGCAAACGCGTTGACCTCCTGGGCGTCGACGATGAAGAAGTGCCACTCGAGGTTCCCGCGGCTCGTGAGACGCGCGATGGAATCGCCGAGCACGTTTACGTAGCGGTTAAGCTCGGGGTCCTGAATTATTGGTAGTTGCGCATTGATCTGTTGCGCATATTCCTGTCCCATCTGGATTTCCTGCTGCTGGGAAATGCCGCAGCCGACCAGGGAACCAGTGAGCGCTATGCCTACAAGAACTCGCTTCATTGATACTCCAACTATGAGTTTCCTAAGGGACGCGGAGGCAAAACCTATTCCAGCCACCCCCGCCAGCGAGAGCGCTTGAAACTTCTGACACTTGCGCGCGATTTGAGCCGCAGAAAGGCGCGCGAAAAGCATTCGCTTTTCATCGCCGAGGGCGTTCGGTCGGTCGAAGAGCTGGTCCGCTCAGGCCTCAAAGTGCGTGGCGCGCTGGTCGCCCCGCAGCTCGCGACCGCTCCGCGAGGTCAGGCTCTCCGAGCGACCTTCGACGAGTCGGGCATCGATGTCCTGGACGTCTCCGAAAAAGATTTTCGATCTGCCGCCCAAACAGAGTCGCCACAAGGCGTACTGGCGATTGGCGAAGTGCCTGTACGCTCAGTTGATACCCTCGAAGTAGGCGCGGTGTGCCGCCTGTTGGTGCTCGACGGCGTTCAGGACCCTGGAAACGTCGGAACCATCCTTCGCACTGCCGCGGCGCTCGGCGCGACCGCTACCGTGGCCCTGCCCGGCACGGTGGACCTGTGGAATCCAAAAGTGATCAGAAGCTCCATGGGCGCCCAGTTCACTCATCAGGCGTTTCACGCCGGGCACGAAGAACTGATCGCTTTCCTCGGGCGGGAGAAAATCGTCTTATGGGCAACGGCTGCCAATGGACAACCATTGGACCCAGCCGGCGCACCGGGTCGACTGGCGATTGCAGTTGGAAACGAAGGCGCCGGTCTCTCTACCGAGGTCGCCGACAGGGCGCAGCAGACAGTGTCGCTACCGATTGCCGGCAAGGTGGAATCTCTGAATGTCGCGGTGGCCACTGCAATTTTTCTCTACGAGCTTCGCCGATGATTGAATTTCTGGAAGGACTGTACGTTTTCTTTGTCGGAGCCGCGATGGGCTCCTTCCTCAACGTGTGCATCGGACGTTGGCCGGAGGGACTTTCCGTCGTGAAGCCGCGCTCGCGATGCCCCAAGTGCGGCCATCAGATAACCGCCAGTGAGAACGTCCCCATTTTCAGCTGGATTTTCCTGCGCGGACGTTGCAGCGGTTGTCGCGAACGCATCTCCGTACAATATCCCCTCGTCGAACTGCTGGTTGGCCTCTTATGGCTCGCTGCGTACCTGCAGTTCGGCATGACGGTCACGGCTTTTCGCGTCGCCGTTTTCGCAACAGTCCTGCTGGGAATTTCGATCACCGACGCCAAACATTTTCTCATCCCCGACGGTTTTACCGTGTTCGGTGTGCTGTTCGTCATGGTGACTGCTTTCGTGGCGCTTTTTCTTGGCGAGGCGGAGCCGTTCGCGCGTCCATGGGACGCTTTTCTTGGGATGTGTGTCGGCGCTGGTGCGATCTCCATCGCCGGCTGGCTCGGCGAAGTCTGGCTCAAGCGACCAGCGATGGGATTCGGTGATGTGACGCTGATGGCGGTGGCCGGTGCGGCGCTCGGGCCCGCGCGAGCTTTGTTGACCGTGTTCATCGCTGCCGCGATCGCTCCAATCATCCTGCTCGGGATAGTCTACCCATTGTCGGCGCGGGGCCTCGCCGACGACAATGGGCAAACCGAGTTGGCGCTGAACGCAGAGGGAAACTGGCGTAGAAGGGAGCTCCCGTTCGGCGTCTTTCTTGCGCCGGCGGCGCTCATCGCTTTGCTTTTCGGAGGCGCCATCATCGATTGGTATTTGCACATCTCGGGTCTCTGAGGCCGTCGTCGAAACCCACCATCCTGACAGCTGCTGATGATCGTTGAGCTCAGAAGGGTAGTTCTTCTCGCGGGCAGCGGACTCCTGACTCTGGTTTCGGCGTGTGAAAGCCAGAAGCCGAGCTACCAGGGGCCCTACGCGGAAGAAGTAGCGCAGGCACTGCCGATGATCGAAAAAGCCGTCGGCCTCAAATTCAAAACCGCGCCCA
>DATBXT010000153.1:0-3235 GCA_036514115.1 Gemmatimonadaceae bacterium | reverse complement strand
TCGACGTGGCCGGGCCGCGGTCGCGTCACGACGCGCCTTTGTTCTGCGTCCGGCGCGCGCGGGGCAGGGTCCATTATCTCCTGCCAGTTCTTCCAGTCGCGATTGTGGATGATCATCGCGATCGGTGAGCCGAGCGTTTCGCCTGCGCGCACGCCTGAAAGGAACTCGACGTGGTCCGACTCGATCTTCATGCGTCTGCCGCGCCCGTAGCCCTGCTGGCGACGCGCCAGATCAACGTCAACGTCAGCGGCGACGAGGGGCAGTCCCGCCACCATCCCCTCGAGAATGGAGATCAGAGCAGCACCGTGGGACTCACCGGCAGTCGTGAAGCGAAGCATGAGGACAAAAAAGAACCAGCGCGTGCTTCGATTACAACCCCTCGTAGCGCGAAGCCCGCCTTACGCATGACGCGAAAAAGAAAAAGCCCGGCCGATTGGCCGGGCTTTTTCAATGATTACTTCAGCGAACTATGGGCAGGTCGTGGTGAACGTGTTCGGCAGCTGCGCGATTACTACGCCTCGCGCCGTCGCACCCACCAGCACCAGCTGGCCACTCGGCCTCAGCGCCGCCGTTATTGGACCGATGATCGGGTCCTTGATCGGGATCGTGCCCACCCTGAGGTAGCAGTTCGTATCGTAGATCTCGATCAGCGGCTCAGACGACGCGGCGAATGCGAGTCGCGTGTTGAGCGGGAAGGAGAAGTTGCCCGTGTTCTGCGGGTGGAAGTCCAGGCCCGCATTGGTGTTCGTCGTGTTGAAGATACCCATCAGGCGCAGAGCCGGGTTCAGCACGTAGGTCGAGTCCGCTCGGATCGCCGACAGTCCACCGTCGAAGTTGATTGCCACACCGAACATCCTCGCCGAGGTGTTGGCGATGAAGTCTGTGACGTCAGCCGGCGGCGACACTCCAGCATCGATCCACCAGAAGGCCGGGTTGTATCCTCTGTCTGCATCAAACATCATCGCGCGGCTGTTGACGACGCTTCCACCTTCTCCGAATACGGCGCGGCGGAAGTTCCCCGAGCTGCGCACGAACGTCGTGTCGCGGAACGCCAGTCTGTCGATGGCTATGACGGTCGACTGAAGTGTCGCGGGATCTATGAACGGAACGAGCGTGGCAACGCCGACACCGTCGGCATCGTAACGGATGATCTCGAGCGTGTCACCGCGAGCGCCGGACTGGCCAATCGCCTGCTCGAAGAAGAAGTGAGACGTCGTTGAATCTGAGTGACCGGCAGGCGTCACGCCCTTTGTCAGGTTCTCCCAGCGCAAGCTGCCGCGCAGGTCGCTGAAGGGCGAAGATTGGCCTGGTGTCGGCGTCGTCGAATATGTGAGAATGGTTTCGGTGCAGACCCCGCCAGCCTGGCGACAGGTCGCCCCGATGAATTGCGGACGATCACTGAAGTCGTACTTGGTGCGGACGCGGATCGGTAGACCGCTCGTCGCCGACGTTGTCGTCGTGATCGAGAAGACGATGATGTTCGGCAGCAGGTAGCGGAATACTTCCTGTCCGCTCGTTCCTGCATTCAGATTGATATAGCTGATCTGAGTGCCGCCCGAGTTCGCGACGAGCAATGTGTCGCCCTTGGTGCCGTTGCGGTCGCGCGGCCACGCCGTGATACCCCACGGACGTGATCCCACGATCACCGGCGCCTTGAAGGATGAATCCGCGAGGTTGAAGACTTCGACCTGATTTCTGGAGATGTTCGTGAGGTACAGGCGATCCTTGCCGGCGTGGTACAGTGCGTCGGCAACCTGGCCGCCGAACGGCAGGACCTTGGTGACGCCAGCCACGACGGTGACCGTATCGACTCTATCGAGACCGCTCGCAAGTTTGGCGTAAGCTCTCACGCCGTTCGAGTTGCGGCCGAAGACCTGTATGTAAGCCGTCGTCGGGAAAGTCGTGTACGGCAGTCTCAGCTTGAAGGTGTGGGCATCGAAGGTGAGCTGACCACTGGAGACGAAGGTCGCGGAGTCGTCGATCGCGCCACCAGGTGTGCTCCGGACTTCGTATCCAAGCTGGCTGATGCCGCTCGGATCGTCGGCTTCGACGTGCACTGTATCGCTTACTTCTATGCGTCTGACGTGACCGCAGGCGTTATCGTACGCTGAGTTGCCGACGCAGAACTGGTTGACCACAGGCACGGAGTTGATCTGCGCCGCAGTCTGGACATTGATGGTGATGCTCGGACCCACAGCGCGCTGCCCCAGCGAATCACGCAGGAACGGCGTGATGGTCAGGGTTCCAGGCGTTGCATTGGCCGGAATGGCGATCGTATCCTGCATCGTCGTCGAATCGAGCATCGGGCTCGAGAACAGCACTGAGTCGTTCCGGACAACGGGGCCGGTAGAAGTGAGGCCGAGCGACATGACCTTCGTCGCTGCCTTACCCATAACTGTTACGAGAATCGACTTGCCTACCACCGCCGAGCTTCCGGAGAACGGGCTCAGCACCTGGACCTGCGGCGGCGGAAGATTGCCGGTCGCCATGATGAGGGTGTCGACGCCCGAGGTATTCCCCGCGCCGTCGATTGCCGTCGCCGTGATAGTCACCGGTGTTCCCGGTGGAACAGTGCGATTGGCAAACAGCGTGAACGGCAGCGCTATGTCAGTCACCGCGCTGGTGAACACGGTGTCAAAAGCGAAGCCGACGGCGCCGATCGCCTGAACGTGGATCAGCTTCAGGCCGAGGTTATCCTTGGCCTGGGTCGAAAATGCGATAACGGTATCTGCCCGTCCGCCAACCGCAGTGAGCGTCAGCGTGGGCGGAACGCGGTCCCGCTGTGGATCGATCGACGTCGATTCATTGCACGCCGCGACTCCAAGTGAGACTGAGGCCGCGAGCAGTGCTGCTGCGAAACCGCGGCGGATAGGGCCGAAAGGAACTTTATGCATTCGAGTCACCTTTAACGGGTGGCTGGTGGCATCGGGTTCGACGAAGCGCCCGGGATCGGCGCGCCGTCATCGATGATGTGTGGCGTAACAAGTATGAGGAGATCACGCTTTTCGTCGTCGGTACGCGTCTCGCCGAAGAGTCTGCCGATGAGCGGCAGGTCGACGAGGATCGGAATGCCCGATTTCGATTGCGTGGTCTGGGTGACGGTGAGTCCGCCGATTACCGCGGTCTCGCCATCGCCTACGAGGAGCTGGGTATCGCCGGCCTGCTTGCCGAAGATGAACCCGACGTCCGATGAAGCGAGCTGCGCGTCCGAGTTCTCAGCGTGAAGCAGCAACAG
>DATBXT010000152.1:0-14281 GCA_036514115.1 Gemmatimonadaceae bacterium | reverse complement strand
CATCGCCGGCGGGCATGCGCTGCTCGTCGGCGTCCCCGGTCTCGCGAAAACGCTCATGGTGCGCTCGCTCGCCGAAGCGGTGCATCTCGAGTTCCGGCGGATTCAGTTCACGCCCGACCTGCTTCCTGCAGACGTAGTTGGAACCCAGATCTACGATCAGTCGAACGGCAGATTCTCGGTGAAGAAAGGGCCCATCTTCGCCAACATTATTCTCGCCGACGAGATCAACCGGGCGCCGGCCAAGGTGCAGGCTGCCCTGCTCGAGGCGATGCAGGAAAAGCAGGTGACGATCGGAGGCACCACTCACGTTCTCGAAGAGCCGTTCCTCGTTCTCGCGACGCAGAACCCGATCGAGCAGGAAGGGACGTATCCGCTGCCGGAAGCGCAGGTCGACCGCTTCATGCTCAAACTCCACGTCGGCTATCCGACGCGCGACGAAGAGAAAGAAGTGCTCCGGCGCATGGCGAGCGGCGAGCCGATCCCGGTCGACCGAGTCGCCACACCTGCCCAGATCATGGAGGCCCGCCGCCACATCGCGGAGCTGTACATCGATGAACGGGTTGTCGATTACATCGTCGACATCGTGCATTCGACGCGCAATCCCGAGGAAGCCGGGCTCGCCGAGCTGAAGCCGCTGATCGAGTTCGGGGCGAGTCCACGCGCGACGCTGGCGCTCGCACAGGGCTCGCGAGCGCATGCATTTCTCAGGGGCCGCTCCTTCGTGACCCCGGACGATGTGAAATCGATAGCGCCCGATGTGCTGCGCCATCGCGTCCTTCGTACGTACGAGGCCGAGGCCGAGGAAGTCACCAGCGACGAGATCGTATCCCGGATTCTGGAGGCGATTCCGGTCCCGTGATCGGCCTTTTTCGTCGGCGGCGACGCAAGGAGGTCCCGAAGCGCACACCCGAAAAACCGATGGGAGTGCCGCCGGAGATTCTTCGCCAGGTGAAACTGATCGAGCTCCGCACGCGCGGACTCGTCAATTCCGTCTTCACCGGGGAGTACCGCTCGGTGTTCAAGGGACAGGGGATGGAATTCTCCGAGGTTCGGGAATACCAGCCGGGTGATGAGGTGCGCTCCATCGACTGGAACGTCACTGCCCGCATGCGGCGTCCGTTCGTCAAGCGGTATATCGAGGAGCGCGAGCTCACGGTGATGCTCGTAGTGGACCTGTCGGGATCGGAACGCTTCGGAACGGTGAAGCGGTTCAAGAGCGAGCTGGCCAGCGAGCTCGCCGCGGTGCTGGCGATGTCCGCTGTGCGTAACAACGACCGTGTCGGCGTGCTCTTGTTCACGGATCGCATCGAGCACGTCATACCTCCGCGGAAGGGACGCCGTCACGTGCTGCGGATCATCCGCGACATTCTCGCGTTCGAGCCGGTGGGGAAGGGCACTGACATGGTGCGCGCAATCGATTATGTCGCAAAGATGCTCAACGAGCACGCTATCGTCTTCATCGTTTCGGATTTCCTGGAGGACGATATCTCGCATCCACTGAAGCTGCTGGCGCAGCGTCATGACGTGGTGGCCGTTACGGTGGAAGATCCGAGCGAGCGAGATCTGCCGAATATTGGAATCGCGCGGCTCGTCGATCCCGAGACAGGCGACACCGTCGAGGTGGACACCAGCAGCCCGAACGTTCGCCGGGCGTACTCCGAGCGAGTGCTCGCCGAACGCGAGGAGCGAAAGCATCTGCTGCGGCGGCTTGCCATTGACGAAGTCGCAGTCCACACCGAGGGAGGAGCGGTGGAGCCGCTGCTCCGCTTCTTCCGCACCCGCGAAACCCGCCGACGCCGGTGACGCTAACCAGTCTGGTTTTCCTGCTGCTCCAGCAAGCCGGCGCGCCGCAACTCGGAACGCCCGCGCGCGATTCGCTTCAGGTGCAAATGGGGTATCGGGTGAGCCCGGACACGGTGATCGTGGGAGAGCCTTTCTCTCTCTTCATAAAGGTTCTCGCGCCCAAGGGCGTGCGATTCGAGTTTCCGTCGGGACCTGACACCGCGACTCAGAACGGTGTGCGGCCGGTCGAGGTGCGCGGGGAAAAAATCGTCACCATGCTGGGCGACACGGCGGTAGCGCTTTATCGTTTGGTCGCCTGGGACGTTGGCACCCAGCTGCTGCGTGTACCCGACGTGCGAGTCACCTACGAAGGACAGGAGCGACGTCCGTCGCTGGCTGCCGCCTCGGTATTCGTAAAGTCCGTGCTTCCCGCCGATACGTCGCTCAGGGTGCCGAAGCCGGCGCGCCCGTTGATCGTGCTGCCGGTCTTCAACTGGCTGAAATGGCTGGCGCTCCTCGCCGCGCTCGTGGCACTCGTGCTCGCGTGGTGGGCGTGGAGGCGCTATCGCAACCGGCCGAAGCCGCCGATCGACCCATATGTGCGCGCACAACAGGAGTTCGCGCGCATCAAGGAACGTCGCCTTCTCGAAACGGGCGACCCAGAGCAATACGTCGCGGCAATGGTGGACGTGGGACGTGAGTATCTGGCCGCGCGCGTACCCGGCCTCCGACGTTCCAACACCAGCTCCGAGTTGTTGCAGAGAATGCAGCCGCGCGAGGGCGTCGAGGGTGAACTGCCGCGCCTGTTGGATCGGGCCGACCTGGTGAAGTTTGCGCGGGCGGCGATTGCGGGCGATGACGCGCGTCAGGTTGGATCGCTGGTCGAGGCGATTGTCGACCACGTCGAGGCGCGGATCAATCCCGAGTCGGATGTCGCCAAACGGCTCGCCGCGGCAAAGGAGCGCGCGGCATGAACGTATTCGGCTTGTTCGAATTCTTTACCCCCGAAGCGTTGTGGCTGCTGCTCCTCCTGCCGGCGTGGTGGCTGTGGCGGCGCTTTCGGCGGCGCGACGCGATCGTGTTCTCGCGCACATCGGTGCTCGCTGCGGGACCCCAAGTCGGCGGGTGGGTTCCACCGGCGATTTTCACTCTGAGAAATCTCGCGCTCGCATCGCTGATTGTCGCGCTGGCGCGGCCGCGCTCGGGTGCCCACACCGAAACTCAGACGAGCGAAGGAATCAATATCGTTCTGGCAATCGATCTTTCCAGCTCGATGCTGGCGCTGGACTTCCGCCCGAATAACCGGATCGAAGTCGCGAAAGCCAAGGTCAAGCAGTTCATTGCGCGGCGCACATCGGATCGCATCGGCGTCGTCGCATTCGCGGGAGAAGCACTGACCCAGGTGCCACTCACGACCGACTATCCGGTGGTGATGCAGGCCGTCTCCAATCTCCAGGCTGGCCAGCTCGAGGATGGCACAGCGATCGGCACTGCCATCGCCACCGCTGCGAATCGTCTGCGGGACGCACCGGGAAAATCGCGGGTGCTCATCCTCCTCACGGATGGTGTCAACAATCGGGGCACGGTCGAGCCGCTCGTCGCCGCGAAAGCCGCGGAAGCCTATGGAATCAAGATCTACGGTATCGGAGTGGGCAGTGCCGGCATGGCGCCGGTACCCGTGGGCCGAAACGCTGCTGGCGGCCTCCGTTATGAGTACCAGCCAGTCGAGATCGATGAAGCGTTGCTGAGCAACGTTGCCCGCATGACCGGTGGTCGGTACTTCCGTGCGCGGGACGCAGCAGCGCTTCAGAACATCTACTCGTACATAGACCGGATGGAGCGCGCGCCGGTTCATTCGACTACGGTGGTTCGCTACCGCGAGCTGTATCGCTGGCCGCTGATCATCGGCTTGCTGGCGTTGCTGGGCGAGCTGGCGATCGTTGCCTGGAAGGCGCCGCTGCCATGATCTTCGCCGACTATCTGCGCTACATACAGTGGCCGTGGGCACTGTCGCTGGCGATAGTGCTGCCAACTCTTGCAGCGTGGCTGGTGCGTTGGGGACTGCGCGCGCGACGGGAGCGGCTGGCGCGACTCGGGACAGAGTCTATGGTTGCGCGACTCGCTCCGTCCGTCTCCACGCAGCACACCTCTTCGGCAATCCTTCGCGCGGGTCTTGCCACGCTGCTTCTTGGCATCGCGATAGCGGGTCCACGGTGGGGAGTGGAGCAAACGGTCGTCAAGCAGCAGGGCGTCGACGTGGTCCTTGCACTCGACGCGTCGCTCTCGATGCTTGCCACCGACGAGCGGCCGAGCCGCCTCCAGGCGATGAAGCAGGAGATCAACCGTCTGAGGGATCTGTCGCCGGGCGACCGTTTCGCGCTGCTCGCCTTTGCGGGGCGCAGTTATATCCTGACGCCGCTCACCGTCGATAACAGCGCGCTCGATCTCTTTCTGCAGAACCTCGATCCTTCGATCGTCGGTCAGGGAGGAAGCTCCCTGGCCAGCGCGCTGCGCCAGGCAAGCAATCTTCTCGCTTTGAACAAGGCTGCGGGAGACAAGGCCATCATTCTTATGAGCGATGGCGAGGGCTTCGACAATCCTGAGGAAGTGCTGTCGGAGGCGAGACGTGCACGTCAGCTGGGTTTTACCCTCATCACCGCGGGTTTTGGCACGACTGAGGGATCGACGATCCCAGTCGTCGAGAACAGGGTGGTCACCCAGAAGAAGGATGAGAATGGAAACGTTGTGGTCACGCACTATGATCCGACCCTCCTCAAAGGCATTGCCGATGAAGCGAGGGGCGTGTTCGTGGATGCGCGCACTCCGGACAAGGCGGGGAAAATCCGATTGGCGCTCAACAATCTTCGCGTGAATCCGCGCTCGGTCGTGTCCGGCGAAAATCTTGGTATTCAGTTCCAGTGGTTCGTCCTGGCCGGGCTTTTCTTCCTGCTACTCGACACTTTCCTTCAGACGAAGCGGCGGCGCAGGAGATCAGTCGCCGCCGCAGCTACCACTGCGGCGATGCTGATGTTGACCACGGCGTCCTGCAGAAG
This sequence comes from Gemmatimonadaceae bacterium, assembly GCA_036514115.1. GTDB lineage: Bacteria > Gemmatimonadota > Gemmatimonadetes > Gemmatimonadales > Gemmatimonadaceae > UBA4720. Next base: position 9,446 of record DATBXT010000152.1, on the reverse strand, counting down.
AGCGCCCCGCGACAAACCTGGAATCGCACTCTACAACACGGGCACTCAACTGTTGGTGCGCGACTCGTTGAAGGCGGCAGTGCCGCCCCTTACAAAGGTCGTCGACTCGAAGGACGCTGAAGCGCGCCACCATTCCCGATTCAATCTCGGACTCGACTACCTGGTGCAAGGGCTGAAGGCGAAAGATTCCGCAGACGCGCCGCTGGATAGCGCGCTCTATCGCTACAAACAAATTCTCGAGGTGGCGGTGGCCGATTCCGACGCGCGATGGAATTACGAGCTGGCGCTCCGCCAGAAGCAGAAAAACGGTGGGGGAGGGGGCGGTGGCGGAGGAGGCGGCGGTGGTGGGGGAGGCGGCCAGAGCAAAACGCCAACTCCTGCACCAGCCCAAAGCCAGAACCAGGCGCCGGCTCCGAAGCCTGTCCCTGGAATGACCCCGCAACAGGCAGAGGCGGTGCTCAACGCAGCGGAAGACAAAGAGACCGACGTACAAGGGAAGCGGCAGCAGAAAAACGTCCCCACTCCGCCGAGGGGCAAGGATTGGTAGCTTGGGTATCACCATGCCGGTGATCTCTATTCTACCCAGCGCCGTCGCCGATCAGATTGCCGCCGGCGAGGTCGTCGAACGCCCGTCGTCCGTTGTCAAGGAACTCGTCGAGAATGCAATCGACGCGGGCGCGACGGCAATCGAAGTCACCCTCGAGGATGGCGGAAGAAAGTTGATCCGGGTGAGCGACGACGGATGCGGCATGTCCGCCGAAGATGTTCCACTCGCTCTCGCCCGACACGGAACGTCCAAAATACGGCAGGCGGCAGATCTGGTCGGCGTTTCTACCTTCGGCTTTCGCGGAGAGGCGCTGCCCGCGATCGCGTCGGTGTCGAACTTCGAGATTGCCACCGCGCCTTCCGATGGCGAGGGGACGTCCACGCTCGTGACCGGCGGGAAGATCTCGCCGCCTGAGCGCATCGCGCGTCGTCGCGGCACGACCGTGACGGTGGGTCAGCTTTTTTACAACGTTCCCGCACGTCTCAAGTTTCTTCGCAGCGCGCGCTCGGAGTGGCGCAGTGCCGTGGAATCGATCACCGCGCTCGCGCTCACTCAGCCATCCGTTCGGATTCACGTCGCTCACGACGGAAAGAACGCGCTGACACTTCCGCCCGTGAGCAGCATGCGCTCCAGGCTGGCGGCGATCTGGGGAGGGCGCTACGCCGAAGATCTCCTCGACGTCGACGACGTCGCGGGGCCGATTCACGCCAGCGGCCTCGTCCAGCGTCCGGGAGATGTGGGCACATCCACTCGCCGAACGTTCCTCTCCATCAATGGCCGCGCTGTAAGGGATGCCGGCATCGCGCGCGCAGTCGAGGCCGCCTATCGCTCCACCATCGTCGCCGGTCTCAGACCTTCGTTTTTCCTCGGCGTCATTCTGCCCGCGGATACTGTGGATGTGAACGTGCATCCCGCGAAAGCAGAAGTCCGGTTCCGGGATCGCTGGACCGTGGAGCGCGCAGTGGAGACAGCAGTGCGGCGCGCGCTCGGCACTTTCGACAGCGCCGCGTCTCTCGGGTTTCGCGGATCGGCCTTTGGATTTCGCACATCCGACACGCCGACGGTGGACTCGGAGATGTTGCGCCCCTCTACGCATGACGACGAGCCATTGTTCAGCACCAACGATGGTCCGCCGCAGAACGGGAGCCACGAATACTCGTCCAGTGCCTCGACCGAGGTCGACGTCGCCCCGCCGCAAACCATCCCTCCGCTCTTTCAGCTGCGACGGACTTACATCGCTTTCGAGCACGAGGAAGGTCTCGTCTTGATCGACCAGCACTCGGCGCACGAGCGGGTGCTCTACGAGCAGTTCATGCGGACTCTCGAGAGTGGCGCCGCGCCCGCGCAGAGGCTGCTGCTCCCGCTGACGCTACACCTCGGCCCTGCCGAGGGTGAAGCGTTTGATGCCAATCGCGGATACCTCGAGCGGCTCGGCTTCGAGGTGGAGGGGTTTGGCGGGCATACGCTAATCGTGAACACGGTGCCGATGCCGCATCCGCGCTTTGACGCAGAACGCTGTTTGCGCGAGACGCTGGACGCGCTCACCGGCGATCGGATTGCCGGCGCAGCGGCCAAACACGAGCGACTGGCGTCGACGGTTGCTTGCAAGGCCGCAATCAAAGCGGGAGAAGATCTGTCGCAGGCCGAGATGCGTTCTCTGTTCGCCGCGCTCCGCGACACCACGCTTCCGGCCCACGACGTCCACGGTCGTTCGACGATCGTACATCTCACCTGGGACGAAGTCGAGCGCCGCTTTGGCCGCCGATAGGCTGCGCATTATCTGTGGACCCACGGCGGCCGGCAAATCGGAAATAGCACTCGAGCTCGCCGCCGAACAGAGTGCGGCGATTGTGAGCTCGGATTCGCGACAGATCTACTGTTACTTCGATATCGGCACCGCCAAACCGACCAGGGCGGAGTGTGCGCGCGCGACGCACTACGGCATCGATGTCGCCGAGCCCACCGAACGCTATTCTGCCGCGCGTTGGGCAGGAGAAGCGAGCGAGTGGATAGAGTGCGCTGCCGAGATCGAGAAGCCCCCGCTCATCGTAGGCGGCACGGGGCTGTACATCAAAGCGCTTGTCGAGCCGCTGTTCGCGGCGCCCGAGGTCGATCCGGCGCAACGCGCCCAACTGGAACGCGAGCTCGATGAAAGATCCCTCGAGGATCTGCGTCGATGGTGCCGTGCGCTGGATCCCGACCGCGCGCACCTCGGACGCGTGCAACTGACGCGCGCCATCGAGACTGTCCTCCTGGCCGGGGTTCGCATCAGTGATCTGCACGCCGAGCATCGTGCGTCGGCGATGGCGGACGCGCACGCGCTTCCTTCGTATCTGGTGGTCGATCCAGGTCCGCCGCTTGCTTCACGTATCGAGGCGCGCGTCGAGGCAATGCTGAACGCAGGGTGGGCCGACGAGGTTCGTCAACTCAGCGAGCAAGTTCCGAGTGACGCTCCGGCCTGGAAAGCGACCGGGTACCAGGCGCTGCGGGACTACGTGGAAGGACGTTCTGATTTGTCATCGGCGCGCGAGCGGGTCATAATTGAGACGCGACAATACGCCAAGCGTCAGCGTACATGGTTCAGACATCAGCTGCCCGAAGCAGCTGTCACACGCGTAAATCCTCAAGACTCTCGAGCCCGAGCTGCAGTAAGAGAGTGGTGGGAGAGTGCTGAGTGAAGATTGGCATCACCTGTTACCCGACGTACGGCGGGTCCGGCGCCATCGCGACCGAGCTGGGCATCGCGCTGGCAGAGCGCGGGCACGAGATCCATTTCATCACTTACCGCCAGCCCTTCAGGCTGCCGTCGTTTCTGCCGCGGATTTTCTTTCACGAAGTCGATGTAGGGCGATATCCGCTGTTCGAGTTCCCGCCATATGACCTCGCGCTCGCAGTGCGTATGCACGAGGTCGTCCAGTCTCATAGCCTCGAGCTGCTGCACTGTCATTACGCCATCCCGCATGCGACCAGCGCCTGGATTGCGCGGGAAATGCTGCGCGAGTCTGGAGAGAATGTCCACGTCATCACGACGCTTCACGGCACCGACATCACCATCGTCGGACAGGATCCATCTTTCTATCCGATCACCAAGTTCTCGATCGAAAAGTCGGATCGGATCACCGCCGTCTCGCAGTACCTGCGGGACGAGACTTGCCGCGCCTTCGGGTGTGACGGACCGGCCATCGACGTCATCCACAACTTCATCGACCCCGAGCTCTACAACCGCGAGAAGTACCCGCCGCTACTCAAGCAGGAGTTCGGCAAATCGAAGCCGATCCTTATGCACGTCTCCAACTTTCGAACGGTGAAGCGAGTTCGCGACGTCATCCGCGTTTACGCGGAGGTCAATCGCGAGCTGCCCAGTGTGCTGGTGATGATCGGCGATGGACCCGATCGCGCGGCCGCCGAAGAGGAAGCGCGCCTGCTGGGCGTTGAAGACTCCGTTTCATTCCTCGGCAAGCTGGATCAGATCGCTCCGCTGCTTGCCGCCGCGGATCTGTTTCTCTTGCCGAGCCAGAGCGAGTCGTTTGGTCTGAGCGCGCTCGAGGCCCTGGCCTCGGGCGTGCCAGTTGTCGGCAGCAACGCAGGAGGTCTGCCCGAGGTCGTTCGAGATGGGGACACCGGGTTTCTCTGCGGCATCGGCGACGTACCGGGCATGGCGGCTGCCGCGCTTTCCGTCCTCACGGACCGGAAGCGCTGGGCCGAGATGAGCCGCCTCGCAGCTGCTGATGCTCGGGAGCGATTCTCCGAAGATGAAATCGTCAGCCAATATGAGCTTCTTTACCGCAACTCACTCCAAGCCACTGAATCATGACTCCACTTCAGGCCATCGCACTCGGCGTCATCCAGGGACTTTCCGAGTTTCTTCCGATCAGCAGCTCGGCGCACCTGACGCTCCTGCCCTGGCTCCTTGGCTGGGAAGATCCCGGACTCGCGTTCGATGTCGCGCTGCACTTCGGTACCCTGATAGCGGTGCTCTGGTACTTCCGGATGGAGTGGCTGGCGCTCGTTAAAGCGGCATTCGGGATCATCACTACCGGCAGGGTTGAAACGCCGGAGAAGAGACGCGTTGTCTATCTGATCATCGCGACGATTCCGGGTGCAATCGGCGGTCTCCTGCTTCAGAAGCAGGCAGAGTCGGCGTTTCGCAGTCCGCAGATTATCGCCATCGCACTCATCGTGATGGGAATATTGCTGTGGGTGGTGGACAAGGCAGTCGATCAGCGCCGGGTCCTCGGCGAGATGCGCTGGCTGGACGCTCTGCTCATTGGCCTGTCCCAGGTGATCGCTCTGATTCCCGGCGTTTCGCGATCGGGCTCCACCATCACCACTGCGCGCGGATTGCGGTTCGATCGCGAGAGCGCGGCTGAATTCAGTTTTCTCATGAGCATGCCGATCATCGCGGCGGCGGTGATTCTCGAAGGGCCAAAAGCGCTGCACGAAGGAGGGATCACCAACGAGCTGATGTCCGGCGTTGTTGCGTCGGCAATCTCCGGCTGGCTCGCAATCTCGATTCTGATGCGGTTCGTGAGCCGGCACAGTTACGGAATATTTGCGTTCTACCGGATCGTCCTCGGCATTATTGTCCTGGCGGTGATATACGCCCGCGGCTAGCGCAGTTCGGTTTGACGGCGCGACCCACGAGCAGCTCGAGCGGGCCCTCGACCTTCCTCGCGTCGAGCTGCTGGAGGCGACGACGTCGACACTGGACGTGGCCCATCGCCTCGCCAGTCAGGGAGCGCCGTCGGGCACTCTGGTGATCGCAAACGAACAGACTGCGGGACGGGGGCGGGAAGGCCGGACGTGGCAGTCGTCGCCGGGCGCCGGACTCTGGCTGACGCTCATCGAGCGTCCCGCCGACACGTCTGGGCTTGGCGTTCTTTCGCTGCGCGTCGGCCTTGTCGCCGCGGAAGCCCTCGACCGATTTGCCGCGGAGCCGATCCGACTTAAGTGGCCCAACGATTTGTATGTCGACCGCGGAAAGCTGGCGGGCATTCTTGTTGAAGCGCGGTGGAGAGAATCGGTGATCGAATGGGTCGCTATCGGACTGGGGGTAAATCTCCGGCCGCCTGACAATATGGAATCCGCGGCCGCGCTCGAGCCCGGGACCAGCAGGCTGGATGTGCTCGGCGAGCTCATACCCGGGATTCGCGCCGCAGTCCAGGCGCGGGGTCCGCTCCGGCAGGAGGAGATGGAAGAATTCAACGCTCGTGACATGGCGCGGGGAAAGATCTGCGTGCAACCTGCGCTGGGAACGGTGGCGGGTATCGCGGAAACCGGCGAGCTGCTGGTCGCAATGGCGGATGCTGTGACGCCGTTTCGTTCGGGTTCGCTGGTGCTCGAGGAGTTGCCATGATCGTTGTCTTCGATGTAGGCAATTCCGAGATAACGATTGGCGTCTTCGACGGCGAAGACCTGGTATCACACTGGCGCCTTACCACTGCGGCGCCGCGGACCGCCGACGAGCTGGCCCTTCTCATACGTTCGATCGTCGGCGCGGACCTGGCATCGCCGGGCGGCGCCGAAGGCTCCGCGATATGCTCGGTGGTTCCCGCCATTACGCCGATGCTCGCCGAGGCTTGTGAAATGTCTTTCGGCTCCAGGCCAAGAATGGTGGACGCCAGGGCGAACCTGCCCATCAAGCTCGACGTCGAGGAACCCTTCACAGTGGGCGCCGACAGAATCGCCAACACCCTCGCTGCGAGCCGGATCCACAAGCGCGATGCGATCGTGGTCGATCTCGGAACTGCCACGACCTACGATTGCATCACCGCCGACGGCACGTTCCTGGGCGGGGTAATCCAACCGGGAATCATGATCTCCGCCGACACTTTGTTTCGTCGCACCGCTCAACTGCCGGCGACCGACATCGTTCCGCCGCGCCGAGTGATAGCGCGCCGCACCGACGAATGCATCCGGGCGGGAGTGCTGTTCGGGGCGGTGGACTCGATAGACGGGATCGTCCGGCGGATCAAAAAGGAGTGGCCGGGCAAGTCCGCCCCGCTGGTGATCGCGACAGGGGGGATGGCCGAGACCGTTCGCCCGCATTCCGCTGAGCTGGAGCTGGTGGACTCCTTCCTGACCCTCAAGGGCATTCGGCTGGGCTACGAACTACTAACGGGCAGTTTGTAGCGGATCGGTTACACCCGAGTAGTTCCGGGTTGACTCTCCCGACCAGGACCCGTAACTTCCCTGCTTAGCACTCACCCCGCTTGAGTGCTAACAGCAGAGCCCCCCATTTCAGCCACTTAAATCCACAGAAGGGCAGCTAACTATGGCCACAAAAACGCAAGCCAGCACCAAGGTCGCTCCACTCGCTGACCGCGTCGTCGTAAAGGCGAGCGAGGACACCGAACAGATGCGCGGCGGACTGTTCATCCCAGACACCGCCAAGGAAAAGCCGCAGCAGGGTGAGATCATCGCCGTTGGCCCCGGGCGTTTCGAGAAGGACGTTCGCGTCCCGATGGAGCTCAAGGTCGGCGACAAGGTCCTGTACGGAAAGTACAGCGGCACTGAAGTCACAATCGACACCCAGCAGTATCTGATCCTTCGCGAGTCCGATGTGCTCGCGGTCGTGAACTAACCATTACCTAAAGAGCGAACATATGGCAGCCAAGGAACTACACTTCAACACCGACGCGCGCGCTGCTCTCAAGCGCGGTGTCGATCAGCTCGCTGAAGCAGTAAAGGTGACGCTCGGTCCAAAGGGCCGGAATGTCGTCATCGACAAGAAGTTCGGTGCACCGACCGTCACCAAGGACGGCGTCACCGTAGCCAAGGAGATCGAGCTTTCGGATCCGCTCGAGAACATGGGCGCCCAGATGGTCAAGGAAGTCGCCACCAAGACGAGTGATCTCGCTGGTGACGGCACGACCACCGCTACCGTTCTCGCGCAGGCGATTTTCCGCGAAGGCCTCAAGAACGTCACCGCCGGCGTGAATCCGATGGCGCTCAAGCGCGGCATCGATGCCGCCGTCGCGGCCGTCGTCGAAGATCTCAAGAAGATGAGCGTCCCGACCAAGGGCAAGAAGGAAATCGCCCAGGTTGGATCGATCTCCGCCAACAACGACAAGGAAATCGGCGATCTGATCGCCGAGGCGATGGAGAAGGTCGGCAAGGACGGCGTCATCACAGTTGAAGAGGCCAAGGGTCTCGAGACGACGCTGGAGACGGTCGAAGGAATGCAGTTCGACCGCGGCTACCTCTCGCCGTACTTCGTCACCGATCCGGAGAAGATGGAATCCGCGCTCGAAGACGGGCTGATCCTGATCCACGACAAGAAAATCTCTTCGATGAAGGATCTTCTTCCGATCCTCGAGAAGGTCGCGCAGATGGGCAAGCCGTTGCTCATCATCGCCGAGGACATTGAGGGCGAAGCACTGGCCACTCTGGTGGTCAACAAGCTCCGTGGGACGCTTCGCGTTGCAGCGGTGAAGGCGCCGGGTTTTGGTGACCGCCGTAAGGCAATGCTGGAAGACATCGCAGTTCTCACCGGCGGCCAGGTGATTTCCGAGGAAGTCGGATTCAAGCTGGAGAACGCCGTCGTGACCGATCTCGGCCGCGCCAAGCGCATCGTCGTCGACAAGGAGAACACCACCCTTATCGATGGCCAGGGCGACGAAGAGAAGATCAAGGGACGCATCAAGGAGATCAAAGCGGCGATCGAGAAGACGACCTCCGATTATGATCGCGAGAAGCTCCAGGAGCGTTTGGCCAAGCTCGCCGGTGGTGTTGCCGTCATCAATGTCGGCGCCGCGACCGAGAGCGAGATGAAGGAGAAGAAGGCACGAGTAGAGGATGCCTTGCATGCTACGAGAGCAGCAGTCGAGGAAGGAATCGTCCCCGGCGGCGGTGTTGCTCTGGTTCGCGCGCAGAAAGCGCTCAAGACGCTCAAGCTCGCCGAGAGCGATGAGCAGATCGGCGTCGACATCGTTCGTCGCGCGGTCGAAGAGCCGATGCGCATGATCGTTCAGAACGCGGGTGGAGAAGGCTCCATCGTCGTCGAGAAGATCCGCAATTCGAAAGAGAACAACTTCGGCTACAATGCTCTGACCGATGAGTACGAAGATCTGGTCGCGGCCGGCGTCATCGACCCGACCAAGGTTACCCGTACGGCGCTCCAGAACGCAGCGTCGATCGCGGGCCTTCTGCTTACCACCGAAGCACTGATCGTCGAGAAGAAGGAGCCGGCAGGCGCCGGCGCCGGATCGGGCGGTCCTCCGGGCGGCATGGGCGGGATGTACTAGCCACTGCGTAACGATAAAAAAGGGAGCTGCCTTTGCAGCTCCCTTTTTTTTATTGCGTGAGTCCGACCTTGGTGCGGAGTTCCTGAAAGCGCGGATCGCTCCGAATGGGATCGTACATTGGTGCGCCGAGACCGAAGGAGAAGCTGCACGCCCGCTCGGCAACAGCGCGATCGAGCCACTTGAACGCTTCGTCCGAATTTCCCAGGTGGCATTGTATCCACGACAGGATCATTGGGCCGACGTAGCCGTCGCGCGCGCGCTCGAGGAGATCGCCCAGAACTCGCTCCGCCGCTGCTCTCTGACCCGCCATTGCGTAAACTGCGCCCAGAATGCCGCGGAGGAAGTTCACCCTGGGAGAGAGATTCACGCCCCGCTCCGCGAGAAGAATCGCCTGCTTGAAATCGCTCTTACCCGCGTAGGACATGCTGATCGCCAGTAACGACAGCGCCGATGTTGGATCCCGCTCGAGCGCGCTCTCGGACGCTTCGATGGCATCGTCGTACCGTCGGTCCGCGTATGCCACCAGCGCGCGGTTTCCGTTCGCTGCCGGTGAGAACGGATCGAGCTCGTGTCCCCTCTTGGTAGCTTCGGTGCCCTCCGAGAGCCTGTCGAAGGCGCAAAAAAGCCACCCCATGAAATTGTGCGCCTGCGAA
>DATBXT010000151.1:0-5672 GCA_036514115.1 Gemmatimonadaceae bacterium | reverse complement strand
ATCGGCTGATCTACTACGCGGGCTGGGCGGACAAGTACGAGCAAGTGCTCGGCAACACCAATCCAGTTGCGGGACCCTTCTTCAATTTCACGGTGGCTGAGCCGATGGGAATCATTGGCGTCGTTGCTGACGATTCCGCGCCGCTGTTGGGCCTGCTGAGTCAGATCGCGCCGGTCATCATCACTGGCAATACGTGTGTCTGTCTGGCCTCGCAGGAATTTCCGTATCCGGCAATCGTGCTGGGCGAGATGCTAGCGGTGTCGGACCTTCCCGGTGGCGTGGTGAACATTCTCACGGGATTCAGGAAGGAGCTTCTGCCGACGTTCGCCACGCACACCCACATCCGTGGTGTGAGCGCGGTCGTCGATCAGGAAGAGAAGAAACAGCTGCAGCTCGGCGCTGCTGAGAGCATCAAGAGAGTGCGGGCGCGGAAGCGGGGCGATCAGCTCGATTGGGCCGGCGCAAAGGCGCAGAGCGTGTACGAGATCCGGGATTTCATCGAGTTCAAGACGACCTGGCATCCGATCGGGGCGTAGACTGCGGATCAGAGAGTTTATTTGAACGCGATTGAGATGCGCGCCCTGCGCAAAGTCTACAAAGGAAGTGGGAAGGCGAAACGCGGGGGCTCAGGACAGTCAGCGCGTTTTGGTCCGCCCGGAATGAGCGCGCCGCCCGTTGGAGATGTCGTTGCGCTGGAGTCGCTCGATCTGGACATCCATGCCGGCGAGTTCTTCGGTCTGCTCGGACCGAACGGCGCGGGGAAGACCACAGCGATCGGCATTCTTACGACGCGAGTTCTGCCGACATCGGGAACCGCGATCGTTGCCGGCGCGGACGTCGTCCGACAGTCGGTGCGCGTTCGACAAACGATCGGCGTCGTTCCCCAGCGGCCGAACGCGGACCTGAGCCTCAATGTGCTGGAGAATCTCCAGTTCCACGCTGCGTACTTCGGCATTCCGTTCGACGTCGCGAGCAAGCGAGCGTTCGAGCTGCTGGAACGGCTCGGTCTGTCCGACAAAACCAACTCGAAAATGGCGGAGATGTCCGGCGGCCAGCAACAGCGATTGATGATCGTGCGCGCGCTGATGCACGAGCCGGACATCATCTTCCTCGACGAGCCGACGGTAGGACTGGATCCGCAGGCGCGGCTGGACCTCTGGGAGATCCTGCGCGACCTTCACCGGCGCGGCCGCACCATTGTCATGACCACGCACTACATGGACGAAGCGGATCGTCTCTGCGACAGGTTGGCGATCATTGATCGCGGGAAGCTGCTGGCGCTGGACACGCCGCGTACTCTCAAGTCCAGAGCGCCCGGAGGCACACTCATCGAGCTGGTGCTGGATGGTGACGCCGCGCCGGCAGCAAAGGTCGCCGAAGCCATCGATGGAGTGAGTCACGTCGAAGCGAACAACGGGCTGTTGCGGGTGCAGAGTAGTCGTGGCGGTCAGACTTTACCGGCGCTGATCGAAGCGGCCGAGAATTCCGGCAGAACCGTAACCGACATACATCTGCTACAGCCGAGTCTGGAGACGCTGTTCGTCTCGCTGACGGGGAGGAAGCTGGGATGATTGCGGCGCCGCGCGCGCATGTCCGTGCATCGTCGATATTCTTCGCGCTGCTGCGTCGCGACATGAGGGTCGCGAGGCGTGAGCTGCCGTTCTTTCTGCTGAGGACGACGCTGCAGCCGCTGATGTTCGTGATCGTGTTCGGCTACCTGTTGCCGCGAATGGGGTTCATGGGTCGCGGCTATACGACAGCGTTGCTGCCGGGTGTGCTGGCCATCAGTCTGACTTTCTCGAGCATTCAATCTGTCGCGTTGCCGATGGTGCAGGACTTCGGCTGGACCAAGGAGATCGAAGATCGCCTTTTAGCGCCGCTGCCGATCGTGCTGGTTGCCGCCGAGAAGATCGTGGCGGGTGTGCTGCAGGGAATCGTATCAGCGTTGTTCGTACTTCCGGTGGCGCGGCTGATAATGGGACCGATTCCAGATCTGACCTTCGCGCACTTCGGAGATGTACTTCTCATCACCATTCTTGGCGCGGCCGCGTTCTCCTCGCTCGGATTGTTCCTCGGCACGGCGATTCAGCCACAGCAGATCGGACTGATGTTCGGCGTCATTCTGGCGCCGATGATCTTTTTCGGATGCGCGTATTATCCGTGGCAGGGGCTGAGCGCAGTACCGATCATGAAATACGCTGTTCTGATCAATCCGCTGGTCTATGTCGCTGAAGGAATGAGGGCTTCGCTGACACCGACGGCGCCGCACATGCCTCTCACGGTTGTCGTCGTAGCCCTGATCGTGGTTACGGCGATTTTCTGGATGCTAGGACGGAGAAGCTTCCTGAAGCGCGCGGTCGGTTAACCGACCTTCCTGCGGAGCATCATCCGATGCGCGAGCGCGGGCCGACTCGGTGGCGGCGGCAACATCGGCGGGATCGACGCGCGGCGCCCGCGGAAGTGAGATCGTAAACGTCGAGCCCTTTCCGACTGTACTCTCCACGGTGAGGTCGCCGTTCATCGCCTTCGCCAGATCGCGGCTGATCGCCAGGCCGAGCCCGACACCCTGGACAGGCTGATTGAGGCGACGCTCCGCCTGAACGAATGGGTCGAAAACTCTGTCCAGCTTTTCCGGTGAGATGCCGGCTCCGGTGTCCGCCACGGAGATCTCGATGCACGCACCGCTCGGAACAGCGGCGAGTGTTATGGAGCCGCCGGCGTCGGTGAACTTTACCGCGTTGCTGAGAAGGTTGAGCACGATTTGTTGGAGCTTCTCGGGATCGGCAAGAACCGAGGCTGTCCGGTCGGCACCTTTGTAGGTGTACTTCAGGCCTTTCGCCAGGATCTGCGGCGCGATCATCGACTCGGTGTCCTTGAGGAGCTCGTCGACCGGCACGGCCGTCAAACGATACTCGGCTTGACCTGCATCGACCTTGGCGAAATTGAGGACGTCGTTGATGAGAGTCAGCAGATGCTGCTGGCTGCGTCGGATGCGGGCGACGTCCTGAGCCTGCTCGGCGTTGAGCGAACCGCGGATTCCGAGCGCCAGGAGCTCGGCGTAGCCACCGATCGCGTTGAGCGGAGTGCGCAGCTCATGGCTCATGCTCGCGAGAAATTCTGACTTCGCCTGGCTCGCCGCCCACGCTTCTTCTTCCGCTCTCTTCCGTTCTTCGATGTCGACGGCGATGCCGAGCCATGCGTTGACCGCGCCAGTCTCGTCACGTCCGGGCCGGCTCCTCGCGAGAAACCAGCAGTAGGTCCCGTCACGCTGGCGCAGCCGCATCTCGACGTCGTATTCCTTGCCTTCCTCCACTGCACGCTTCCAGCTCCGGATGACGCGTTCGCGATCTTCGGGATGGATGGCATCAGTCCATCTGTAACCGACAGTCTGGCTCTCGGAAAAACCGGTGTACTCGTACCAGTAGGGATTGCAGTAACTGATTCTTCCGTCGGACTGGGCAAACCATACGATCTGGGGTGCCAGCTGGAGGAGACTCTCGAATTTGGTCCGGGTGGCGATACTCCACCGCTCGAATCGAGTCACACCGAGCGCCGTCATCAGGAGAACGATGCTGACGATGGAAACGATGAGGCCCATCTCGAACGTTCCGTGGAACAGGCCGTCGCCTGGTTTCCAGCCGACAGATGCGCGAGTGAACTGCGCCGCTGCCATCCCCGTGTACTGCATCGCGACAACGGGGATCGCGAGAAGGACTGCAGCGCCGGCGCGACGGACGAGTACGCGCCGGTCGGGAGCGATATCGAGCAGCCGGCGTGTTGCCCAGAGCGCAGCCGAAGAGAACGCGACGGCGAGACCGACCGACACGGCGATGATGGCGGGATCGTAGACAATCGATCCGCCCATTCTCATTCCCTGCATGCCGGCGTAGTACATCCCGGCGATTGCACCGCCCATGAGAAAGCCGGCGAGCGATATAAGGGCGACCCCGGCTGAGGCGCGGTTGAAGATGAAGAATGCGATCGCGGCTGCGACGACAGCGGCGAGTGCGGATGCAACTATGAGAAGGACGTCATACCACGTGGGGACCGACGGTTGCAGCGCGAGCATCCCGACGAAGTGGGTGGCCCACACACCCAGAGCGAGCGCCAGCGCGCCGGTGTGTGCCCATCGCGAACGCCGCCGGCCCTCGCTGGCGCGGACGCGTTGCGCTATCTCGACCGCCACGGAGGCCCCGACCAGGGCGACGACGATGGAGAGGATTACGAGGGTGAGACTATACGAGTCTGAGATCATTCTTCGAGGTCATCGCGGTAGCGGGGGTGCGATCATTGGTCCTCGGAAATTCCGATGCTGGATGCGTCAGGAGAACTCAAGCAGAGGCAAGATGCTAACCGTTCACGGGCACTCGGCGTTGGCTCTTGACGCGATATATCGCCAGATATAACTTCTCGCCGTAAGATATATCGTCAGTTATATCAGAGGCGCTGACTGGCGCCTCGCTGGCGGGTTAAAGTCGGTTTGCGAGGGATAAGACCATGTACGGTGGACATTGTGGCGGGCCCAGGTTCGCGTGGGCTTTCGGCATGAGACCGGAGAATTTCGGGTTCGATGCGGGGCAGTTCTGGGCGGGCAGAGGCAAGTCACGTGGGGGTCCGTTCGGCGGCGGCCGAATGTTCGACCAGGGTCATCTCAAGTTCGTGATCCTCCGTCTGCTCGACGAAAAGCCGCGGCATGGCTACGAGATCATCAAGGAAATCGAGGAGCGTTTCGGCGGCATGTACTCACCCAGCCCGGGCACTGTTTATCCGACGTTGACGATGCTCGAGGACCTCGGCTACGCTCGCGCACTGCCTGAAGAAAGCGGCAAGAAGATCTACGAGATCACGGAAGAGGGCCGAAAGCATTTGGCGGAGAACCAACCGCTGATCGACGACATCTTTTCCAAGATCGCGGAGTTCGCGCAGAGCATTTTCGGCGAGCCGATGATGGAAGTTCACCGCGGAATGAAGAACGTTGGTCGCGCTGTGTACGCGTCGAAGACATCGCGGACGCCGGAGCAGATCAGGAAGATCAAGGAGATTCTGGAGCGCGCGGCGACGGAGATCGACGCCGTATAGTTTCACCGTTCCCATGGTCGGGGCGCAGGAGCAGGATCGCATGAATCGTGATCGTGTCGCCTGCGTCTTTGCTTTGACCGCCCGCTTCCGGTCGCAGCTCGGCGATCGCCCGCAACCATTCGTCAGGGCCGAGATCGGACTGAAGTAAAGCGTCGAGCTCGCGCTCAACCGCTGCGCATTGTGGGGTCGTGGCGATTTTTCGAGCGCGGGCAGCGAGGGCCAGTCGTGACGCGCGGACGTGCGGCGCGGCATCTTCGACGAGCGCGTCGATGCGGCGAGTGACGGCATTTCGTTGTGACGCGGTAGACGCTACAAGCCCGGCCGCTTCCCGCGCCCTTTCATTGGCTGCCCACCCGTAGATCATCTCCACCGCGCTCTCAGTCCCGGCCGCGTCTGAGATTGTCTCCTCGCCATCGGCACGGGAGCAGACATCGACAAGAACGTCGAGATCCGTGCTCACTCGAGTGCCGCGGCCGACCAGTAATTGAGGTTCGCCGGAGAGTGATAACGCGGCGATGAATCCGGACTGCGCGGAGCTGATAGTGGCGACGACCATTGAATGGGTAGCTCCAGCAGAAAAAAAGGTCGACGCG
>DATBXT010000150.1:0-2308 GCA_036514115.1 Gemmatimonadaceae bacterium | reverse complement strand
GCTCGATCGATTCAATACGGCCCTCTCCAGCCGCTTCGGCTCACCGACAACCGCCGAGGATTACACGGTGACGTCGCAGCTGATGACATACGAGGGCGAGAGGGCGATGTTCGAGGCCTATCGGCGCAACCAGTACGTGTCTACAGGCGTGATCCAGTGGATGTTCAACAACGCCTGGCCGTCGATCTACTGGCACCTGTTCGACTGGTACCTGCGTCCGGGCGGTGGCTACTTCGGCGCCAAGAAAGCGAATGAGCCGGTTCACGTCCTGTACTCGTACGACGATCGCTCGATTGCAGTGGTGAATAGCAGCGCGGGCCTGACGCCCATCCGCGGAGTGCATCTGCGCACGAGGGTCTACGACATCGACGGCACTCAACGGCTCGGCCGCGACACGGTGATCGACATACCAGGCGATAGCAGCATGCGCGTGACGACTCTGGCGGAGCAGAGCACGAGTGCGCCGTATCTGCTCGATCTTCGCCTCATCGACGCCAGCGGTCGCGCGCTCAGCACCAATCTCTACTGGCTGGCGAATCGGATGGACGCTCTCTCCGATTCGTCGACGTGGTACATGACGCCGGTGAAGAATTACGCTGACTTCACGGCGCTGAGAAGCATGCCGCAATCGGCAGTGAACGTCAGAGCGGCATCGAGTAGCACGGCAAGGACCGGCACCACTCGCGTGACGCTGACCAATCCCACGAAGTCCATCGCTTTCTTCCTGCGCCTGCAAGTCACCGGTCGGGAAGGAGAGGAGGTGCTGCCCGTCGAGTGGGAGGACAACTACGTGACGCTCCTCCCTGGTGAAACGCGCACCATCGCTGCGAAGTACAGCAGCCGCGATTTGCGTGGCGCAAAGCCGAGGGTCGTGGTAACTGGATGGAATGTGCGGCGCGTCATCAAAGAATGACCTTGAGGATCGGCCTTTTTGTGGCAGTCGGGCTTTCTCTTTTCATTCAGGGCTGTGGGGATTCCACGGGAACCACGCTGCTTCCCGGGACGCCTCCGGTTACCACGGTCGCGTTTTCAGTCAACCTTCATTTATCCCCGCGCATCGACCTGGTCAGCGAGCCGCCCAGCAGTTGGAGCCCTGTCATTCATTTTACGAACGACGGTGCGACCACGCTGACCGCCGCATACGGCGGTTGTAGCGTAGCGGTCTGGTTATATCACGCGGATGCACACAGCGGGATTCCGGCGTGGGACAACAGGATGCCCGCGAACAACGGCTGCTTCTCGACGGGATACATCCTGGTCGTTCCCCCAGGTAGTGAATTCGACTTGAACGGCGGAACGTACAACCGCGCGGTCATCGGTGATTCACTCCCTTCCGGCGAGTATAAGGTCGTTCTCGCTATCCGCCCGGACACTCCCCCGAACGCCGCTCTGATCACTTTCCAGGCAGGGAAGATCTCGCTCCCCTGATCAGGCCGTCGCCGAGATCCCCTGCTCCTCCTCGCTCATTTCCGGGAGAATGTCGGCGAAGAGTGGTGTGCTGAGGTAACGCTCACCCGTGTCCGGCAGCATGGCGAGGATCGTCGTCCCCTTTGGCGCACTGCCGGCGATCTGCAGCGCCGCGGCAAACGTCGCCCCGGAGGACACGCCGACGAAGATTCCCTCTTTTTGCGCCAGCTGCCTGCTGTTTTGCATCGCCACGGGCGCGGGAATGGTGATCACCTGATCCACCAGGTCCATGTCCACTGCGTCGCCCGTGAGCTTCGGAATGAAATCCGGACTCCAGCCCTGGATCGGATGCGGCTTCCACGATGGATGCCGCGATTTCGGCGAGCCGTCAGCGTTTCGCTCCTGCGCCGTCTTGCTGCTTACCATCGGCGCATCTGCGGGCTCGGACAGGATGACTTTTACTTCCGGCCGCTCCTTCGCCAGAACCCGACCGACTCCCTTGAGCGTCCCGCCCGTCCCGAATCCGGTCACCCAGTAGTCGAGCCGCTCGCCGGCGAAATCGTCGACGATCTCGCGGGCCGTCGTCTTTGAGTGAAAATCGGCGTTCGCTTCATTCTCGAACTGGCGCGTTCTGAACCATCCATTCTTCTCGGCCAGCTCGTTCGCCTTGCGCACCATTCCGGTTCCGCCTTCGGGTGCGGGAGTGAGAATGACTTTGGCGCCGAGGAAGCGCATGAGGCGTCGGCGTTCGACGCTGAACGATTCGGCCATGGTGACGACGAGCGGATAGCCTTTCGCGGCGCAGACCATCGCGAGCCCAATGCCGGTGTTGCCGGAGGTCGCCTCGATCACGGTCTGGCCAGGCTTGAGCGAGCCATCCTTTTCCGCCGCCTCGATGACG
>DATBXT010000149.1:0-5728 GCA_036514115.1 Gemmatimonadaceae bacterium | reverse complement strand
ATTCGCCGCGCTGCCACGGCCCTGACAAAGAATTCCTTTCGATTTTGCGAAGGCGACCGCGTCCCACATCACCAGGAAGAATCCGGCAAAGCCGAGGTTGCCTATTACCGTCAGCTCGTGCTCGAGCTGGGCAGTCTGCTTGTCATCGACTTCGCCCCACCTCGTTCTCGCACCCTCGAAGACTTTCTCGCGCAGGAAGGTGTCGTCGTTGTAGCCCGTGGGGACGGGAAATTTCGGCAGCGGCGGCCGAACCCACGACAGATTGAAATCGCACTCGGATGCGATGCGCTCGCTCTCGACCAGTCCGGCCTCGCGACCTTTCCAGCGCTCGGCCATTTCCTCCGGCGACGCAAGACGCCATTCGCCATTCGGATGCAGCAGCCCGCGCGCGACGGCATCGTCGATCGTCGTGTCGTAGCGCAGCGATGTGAGAACGTCGTGAACGAGCCGGCTTTCGTTGTCGATGTAGCGCGGCTCCTGACAAATCACCCACGGGACCCGATGCCGCTCGGCGAGCTCGATCAACGCAGCTGCCAGAGCTGCTTCGCTGCCACTGGTGTGGTGCAGCTGCACTTCGACGGCGAGCGCGTCGCCGAAAACTTCCCGCCACTGACAGAGTGTCCGCTCTGCCCCTCTGTAATCGCCATTGCGGAGGCACGATGCGACCGGCCCTGATGCCGGACCGGTCAGCACCTGCATCCCTCTACTCCGCTCCGCTACCTGCTGCCAGGAGATGCGCGGGCGCCCCCGCGTCTTTTTTCCATCTCCCTTCTTCCACGTCGACAGCTCGCCCACTCTCGATCGGGTGACGAGAGAGGCGACGTTGTTGAACCCTTCCCTGCTGCGCGCCAGAAAAGCGACCGGGTGTCCGTCGACATTGAGCTCGGCGCCGACGATCGGTCTGATGTTCTGCCGCCGAGCCTCGAGTCCGAATCGGACAATTCCACCCAGGTCCGCCGTATCAGTGATGCCGATGGCGCCGTAGCCGAGTGCGGCCGCGCGGGCGGCCAGTGCTTCTGGTGATGTGCCGCCGTCGCCGAAGGAAAAAGCTGTATGGGCCCTGAGCTCGACGAATCCCATAGCTCAGTTTATACCCGAAGATATGCCGAAGCAAGAGGAGAATCATTCGCTCAGGACACCTTCGCTCGCCCGATCAAGATGTGCCCAAACTGCGCGAAAATCGGTCCTCTACAAACGCATACCGAGCGCTAAGTGACTAAAATTCATCGTCCTACCAAACCAGTCTCCACCCGATAATGGCAACGAAAGTCTCTCCAGTAAGCGCGGACCGGAACGGCTACACCCAGCCGAAAGCAAAGGCGTCTTCGGTGCGGGCGATCGAGCATGGCTACCAGCCTTCGTACATCCCGGCGACCATCGCCGCGACCCTCGTCTTCATCCTCTATCTGATCACATTGGCCCCATCGGTGGCGATGTGGGATACGGGCGAATACATGGCGGCGGTGAAGGTGCTCGGCATTCCGCACCCGCCTGGCAATCCATTCTTCGTGCTGCTCGGCCACGCTTTCGCTTCGCTGCCCATTCCTGTTTCGTACGCGGCGCGGATCAACATCATGGCCGCGCTCGCCAGTGCGATTTCGGCGGGGTTCTGGTTCCTGATTACCGAGCGAATCGTTGCTCGCTGGATCGCGGAGAGATGGCAGAGACTCGTCGTCGCGTCCACGGCGACGTTGATCGGTGCGACCGCCTTCACGGTCTGGAATCAGTCGGTGGTCAACGAGAAGGTCTACACCATCTCGCTGCTTTTCTTTACCATCGCTTCCTGGTGCATTATCCAGTGGATCGAAGAGCCCGACACGCCGAGGGCGGACCGCCTGATCGTTCTGGTTTGTTTTCTCCTCGGACTCGGCTACTCCAATCACCCCGCGGGATTTCTCCCGTTGCCCGCGGCTGGTATAGCGCTGCTGACGACGCGCTGGCGGACGATCCTTCGCTGGAAGCTGGTGCTCGCCGGCCTGGGCGCGCTCATCCTTGGCCTGACGCCTTTCATCTACGAGCCGGTGAGGGCGGCGTACTTCCCCGCGATTAACGAAGGCGCCCCAACTGCGTGCGAGACGCATCTCGCGGCCAGCTGCACCTTCACCGGTCTTACCGAGAAGCGGCTGATGGACAACATCAACCGCGTTCAGTACGGCCAGAAGGTCGAGCGCGGCGCGCCGTATACCGCACAAGTCGGCATGTGGTGGCTGTACTTCAAATGGCAGTGGCTGCGCGACTCCGGCCAGACAAGCCAGGGACTGCAATTCGTACTGGCAGTTCTCTTCCTCGGACTAGGATTGCTTGGTGGCTACGTCCACTGGAAACGAGACCGGACGACATTCTGGTATTTCGGTCCGCTGATGTTCACCATGACGCTCGCGCTCATCTACTACCTGAATTTCAAGTATGGGTGGTCGCAGGATCCCGAGCTCGGAAGCTCCGTCGCGCGCGAGGTTCGTGACCGCGATTACTTCTACATCTGGAGCTATTCAGCCTGGGGAGTGTGGGCAGCTATCGGCCTCGGCTTCCTGTGGGAACAGCTCGCGCTTGTTGTGAGCGGCGAGGATCGTACGGCCGCCAAAGCGACGGCGAAGGGTCAGCCGGTAGTCGCCGGGTGGCCATCACGTCGCGCGTTGACTATGGCGTCGCCAATTCTTCTGCTGGCCCTCGTTCCGCTTTTCTCGAACTGGACATCTGCATCGAGAGCGGGGCACTACTTCACTCAACAGTGGGCCCACGATTATCTGAACTCGCTGGAGCCGTACGCAATCGTCATCACCAACGGCGACAACGACACCTTCCCGCTTTGGTACGCGCAGGAAGTGGAAGGAGTGCGGCGGGATGTAACGGTTGCAGTCACGACGTATCTGGATACCGACTGGTTCGTGCGTCAGATGATTCGCAGGCCCGTTGAGACCTACGACGCAGCGAAGGGCCCGGCGATCTACCGCAACAAGGACTGGAAAAAGCCGGCAGGGCCGCCACTGAAGATGAGTTTCGCCGAGGCTGACGCGATTCCGGAATACATCCAGCTGAATCAGCCCCAGATTTTCCGTCAGGGAAGCATCACCCTCAACATCGAACCCGGCTATCTGGTTCGTGACGAGCTGGTGCTGCTGCGTCTCATCAAGGATTCATACCCCGAACGCCCGATCTACGTCTCGACCGGTGGAGGAGGGCAAACGCTGGGGCAGGCGCTGCAGCCCTATCTGCTGTCACAGGGCTTCGTGCAGAAGCTGATGGATCATCCGCTCGCCGACACTCCCGAGACGCCGAGAGTTCTCGGCCTGAACGTGGATTTACAGCGCACCGAGGATCTTTGGAACACGGTATATCACGCGCCCGAAGCTCTCATTAAAGAGGGAAAGTGGGTGGACCGCGCATCCTTCGGGATCGCCTACACATACGCGTTCACGGGAGCAGTACTCAACGAAGCGCTCAAGGCCCGCGGAGAAACCAAGGCGGCAGACACGGTGATGAACCGCGTCAAGGGAATCGTCAAAGCCGCACGGATTGAGAATTTCCCGGGGACCTGACCCGTTCTAGCGCGGTAAGCCGTAGCGGTTCCAGACATCGATCATTCGATTTCTTGCCGCGGTAGAATCTTGCGGCAACAGAAACCGCCGCGCGATCAGAGAGCGGATTCCGTCGTCGACGCGCTCCATGAATCGCGCTTTGTCGCCGTACAACGCCTCAACGCTCGGCCGGCTGTCGCCGCTCGCTCGCCGGCCGGCTTCGGTCTTGGGCAGCGGAATGAACGTGCCGCGAAAGCTCACCAGGCGATCAGTGCCGGCGGCCATGCCACTGCGCAGCTGCCACGGATAGTAGGTCGCCAGCGGTGCGAGGATCTCGATGCTGCGGATTCCGCCGAGCTCGTTACCGAGTGAATCCACGCGTGACACGAGCACTGGATATGGGGCGCCAAGCACCGGCGGCTCGCGATCGATGATTCCCTGGTTCCACCGTGCGCCGAGCTCCATTCGGTACGGCTGATTCGGGATGCGAGCGACTGGAAGGTTGGGGATTTTTGGAAATTGCAGCCTCGCGGGCGTGACGAGGTTGTGCCCTGCCAAGGTCGGATAAGTCGAGGGCGCCGGCTCTTTATTCAGCGTCACCCATTCGATCAAAGAAGACATCAGCGATCTCAGCGCCAACCGTTGATCGAGCGGATCGCCTCGCATGGCAGTCGTGCCGGTGATTGTCGCCGTATCGGGCAGCGGCCATCCGGACGGGCTCGAGTGCTGCGCGGAGGAGATTACGTAGCGTCGCTCCGTCGGAAGAAAACCTACGTCGTGCGCCCCATCTGGAGTCGTGTGAGTCAGCGAAGCAGCACGTCCCCAGTACTCGTGACCGCCGTCGACATAGAAAACTTTGGTGTCGCGTGAGCTGCGCAGATCGTCTCGCAGCCCAGCGGTTCGTCCCGTGACCGGATCGGTAGTGCGGACGCTGGTGAACGGGAAAACGTCCGTCGGATAAAAGAACGTGGAGTATGGTTGCGCGTCGCGTGAAGGCTGGGCGAAGCGATGGTTGAAGCTTCCACGGCCGGCGCCGGCGGTGTGCGCGAAAAATCCATCGAATACGGCTCGGCCGTGCTCGTCAGCGTTGAAATCCTGATAGAGATAGTGGCGGATCAATCTGCCGGTCTGTGAGACGCCGTATCCGATGCCATAGCGCACGTGCGCGACGGCCGACTTGTCGTATTTCAGGTACGACATCATGTCGCGGATCGCGGCGAGGCCGGTGCCGACTACCACCGGATCCTTTGCGCGGTAAACGACCTCGTAGATTTTGCCCGGCGTGAATCCTTTGGGCATGTACACCCAGCGCGGGTCGGCGACGACTTTCCCGCCCTCCGAGCGGGCAAACTGCCATTCGCTGTGCGGGATTGTGGTGCGCGCGCCGGTCGGAGTGTCGCGCACAGTCAGGACGTTGACCTGATCCTTTGAGTCGGCGACCGGATATCCAATCGCCCCCGCCAGGCTGTGACCCAGCGGAATCTCGTTGACCGGGGAATCGATGGTGATGTCGCTGCGCACGAGACCGGTGACAGGCCGCGAGGCCGAGCCGACTGCGGGAGCGGTGAAATGCAACGCGTTGTCGCCGGGAGGAACGTCCCACTGCCAGGCGAGCGCGACGATGGTTGCGCCCCGATCCATCAGCAGCGCGTCACCGTAGAACTCTGACGAGAGCGGCGACGCGCGGGGGTTTCGGCCGAGGTTGAAGACGTAGGTGGTGATCCCGCCGCGATTCACGATGTCAATCACCGCAAGATCGGCCGACGAAGCCGCATCCTTCGGGCGGAGGATCACGAACTCGCTGACGGCCTCCACTTCGCCATTCGCGTTTCGGGGCGCCAGAGCGAGGTCGACGATCTGCTTGTTGTTCGGATTCCGGGGATCGAACGCGAAGTACACTCGCCCGGTCAGGCGCTCGTAGGTTTTCCCGGCGAAGGTGCCCGTTATGTCGGCGCGGGAGAGGATTTCCACTCGCACCACTCGGGCGAGGGCAGTACCCGCGTCGAGCAGTAGTGCTGAGAAAGCAATCAGGAAACAGGATGCGAAGCGTGGAAGCGCGCGGGTCGTTGGCATCGATCGTTTTTTTGGGGAGCGGGGGGCTGGCTTCTACAAAAGCTATAGGGAAACTGGCGAGCCGGCTTTTCAGTCCTCAATCCCACCACCCATGAACGTACCACTCATCCTCTCTCGCATCCCTGAACAGCCAAACCATC
>DATBXT010000148.1:0-4736 GCA_036514115.1 Gemmatimonadaceae bacterium | reverse complement strand
TCGTACGAGTCGGTGTAGGTGCCGTACTCGGTTGCAACGGTCGGACTGACGACGTTAATCGTGCTCGGCGTCCAGTGCATGCTGAGGCCCGGGAGCTTGACGATATCGCCCCAGCCGGCGCGAACCCCGCTCGATCCTTTGATCACCGGACTATTCGCCATCATGATCATAGCGTCCGAGGTGTGAAGCGCGACGATGCTATCAACTTGCTGAGCGGCGATGTACCGCTGCCATGCGTCCGACGCTGCTCGTACCGCGCGTTCATCTCTCGACTGGGCCCCGGCGGCGTTTCCAAAACTATCGAGAGCGATCATTGCGAAAGCAGACAACGCTGCGATCCTCATCGTGCGCATCATCGTTCCTCCTGACTGGCAACGGGTGTGAAGAGGTGGAGCCGTCCAGACTTAGAGTCGTGGCCGCATTGCGTCAAGAAGGCGGGAGCGGAACTAGTCCCTCGCTCGCCCACGCTCTATGTTTGTCCTCGTCAATCCCCCCGCCCCCGAGGTCGTAGCATGAGATCCACCCCGACTCGCTGGGCGCTCGCCATCGCTATCGCGGCCAGCGCTCCTGTTCTTTCCGCTCAGAACGGAAAACTCCCCCCGCTGATCGATCGCGAGCTCTTCTTCGGCAATCCGGAAATCTCCGGCGCGCAGATCTCCCCCGACGGGAAGTACATCTCGTTCCTCAAGCCGTACAAAGACACGAGGAATATCTGGGTGAAGGCGGTGGCCGCGCCGTGGTCGTCTGCCAAGCTGATAACCAACGACACCAAGCGCCCTGTCACGCAGTACTTCTGGAGCAGAGACGGGAAGTACATCCTCTTCGCCCAGGATCAGGGTGGCGACGAAAACTTCAACGTCTACGCGGTCGATCCGAACGCGGCTGCCGCCGCCGGCTCCGACGTTCCACCCGCACGGAATCTCACCGCCGCCAAAGGCGTTCGCGCCATGATCTACGACGTTCCACGCAACGATCCCAACACCATGTACGTCGGGATCAACGACCGCGACAAATCGTGGCACGATCTCTATAAGGTGAACATCGCCACCGGCGACAAGACTCTGATGCGGCAGAACACCGAGCACGTGGCGGGATGGGTGTTCGACAACGCGGGCGCGCTTCGTTTGGCGGTACGCACCACTGACAAAGGCGACACCGAGATCCTGCGCGTCGATCCGACCGGCTTCACCCAGGTCTATTCGTGCAACGTCTTCGAGACCTGCAATCCGCTCCGCTTCGACAAGACCAACAGCAAGCTCTATCTCGAGACCAATAAAGGCGACCCCGATCTCACCCGCCTCGTTCTCTTCGATCCTGCTACAAAAACCGAGCAGCTCGTCGAGTCAGATCCTTTGAACCGGGTCGATTTCGGCGCCGCAAATTTCTCCGACGTCACCAACGAACTGGTCGGCACCGCTTACGTGGATGACCGCACTCGCGCGTACTGGAAGGATCCGTCGTGGGAGAAGGATTACAACTTCCTCAAGAGCAAGCTTCCCGGAAAAGAGATCGGCATCACGTCCATGACCGGCAACGAACGCCAGTGGATGGTCGTGGCCAACAGCGATCGCGAGCCGGGCGAGCGTTGGCTGTTCGACCGCGACTCCAACAAGCTGACTTTCCTCTACAAGGTCTTCGACAAGCTCCCGCGCGAGGCGCTGGCCGAGCAGAAACCCATCTCGTACCAATCGGCCGATGGTCTGACCGTCCCCGCCTATCTCACTCTGCCCGTCGGCGTATCGCCAAAAAATCTTCCGATGGTTGTCTACGTTCACGGCGGGCCGTGGGGACGCGATACGTGGGGCTATTCGTCGATCCCGCAGTTCCTCGCCAACCGTGGCTACGCGGTTCTTCAGCCAAACTTCAGAGCCTCCACCGGCTACGGAAAGAAATTCCTGAACGCCGGCAACAATGAGTGGGGCCAGAAGATGCAGGACGACATCTCCAACGGCGTCCGCTATCTCATCGCCCAGGGAATCGCGGATCCGAAGCGCGTTGGAATCATGGGTGGGTCCTACGGCGGCTATGCGACTCTCGCCGGCCTCGCATTCACCCCCGATCTCTACGCGGCAGGCGTCTCCATCGTCGGCCCCTCCAATCTCCTCACGCTGCTCAATTCGATTCCGCCGTACTGGGAATCGATCCGCACCATCTTCAACGAGCGGATGGGAAATCCCAATACCGCCGAAGGAAAGGCGCAGCTGGTCAGACAGTCGCCGCTCAACTCGGCGAACAAAATCAAAGCCCCGCTACTCGTCATCCAGGGCGCCAACGATCCGCGGGTGAACCGCGCTGAGAGCGAGCAGATCGTCGTCGCGTTGCGCGACCGCGGCTTTCCCGTCGAATACCTCCTTGCTCCGGACGAGGGTCACGGCTTTGCTCGCCCCATCAACAACCTGGTGCTGTTCACCGCCGCCGAGAAATTCCTGGCGAAGCATCTGGGTGGTCGGTACCAGGAAGGGATGACACCTGCCATCACCCAGCGGATGGCGGTGCTCAGCGTCGATCCAAAGACCGTCGTTCTCGCGAAGAAGATGGAAGTGGCGCCCGGCGCACCCAAGCCGTCGACATCCCTCACTCCGGGAACCGCCACGTACAAGGGCTCGCTGGCAGCTGGCGGACAGTCGATGGCGATGGACCTCACCCGCACAGTGAAGGATTCCAGCGGGGTGTGGCTGGTGACCGAGACTGCGGTAATGCCCATGGGCACCATGAGCGATGAAGCGACGCTCGACAAGAGCACACTGCAGCTCCGCAAGCGCGTGATCCATCAGGGACCCGCGGTGGTTCAGGTCTCCTTCGCCGACAACAAGGCGACGGGCACCATGAGCATGAACGGCCAGGATCGTCCCATCGCCGCTGACCTCGGCGGCTCACTCTTCGCCGACGGCGCTGGGGCAAGCGATGTCATTGCCACACTGCCGCTCGCTGACGGTTACACGACGACTTTCCGCAACTTCGACATCATGTCGCAGAAAGTGAACGCGCGACAGCTGAAGGTCGTCGGCGCCGAGAAAGTGACGGTGCCCGCAGGGAGTTTTGATGCGTGGAAGATCGAAATCACGCCGGGGGACGGCGGCACCGGCGAATCGACGACGTTGTGGGTGGACAAAGTGAGTCGTCGCGCGGTGAAATCGGTGACGGTACTTCCGCAGATGAACGGCGCTGTCGCAACCGCGGAGCTCGTCAAGTAAAAAGAAAAAGGGGGAGGCCTTCCGGCGCTCCCCCTCTTTCCCCTACAACGCTAGCCTAATCAGGTGCAGGTGATCACACCGTTGGTCATCGCGCAGGTCTTAGCCGACTGCGTGTGCGTGGCGGTCGCGTTCCATGAAGGCGGCGGGCCGGCAACGTTGGTCACTACGACAGTCACGTTCTGCGAAGGGCTGAAGCCCTGCAGCGGAGACGCCGAGGTGGCGGTTCCACCGAAATACGCGCCACCGTTGTCGGCAGCGTACTGCTCTTCGTAGGTCGCCATGTTGCGAAGGTCAGACTTCATCGCGGCGACATACGCCTTGTCCTTCGTGTTCGCGAACTTCGGAATCGCAATCGCGGCAAGAATGCCGATGATGACGACTACGATCAGAAGCTCAATAAGGGTAAAACCCTTTTTGTTCGACATTTGTGACTTCTCCAGAAGCGGTTGGGGGACGACGGGACTCGCCGTTCGTACAATAGACTAGGGGCTTTCCCCTAGGGCAACAACGGAATATCGCCCGTTTACAAACAGCCTCGCAAAGAGTCAACTCGTTACTCTGTAATGACTTGGCTTGGGAAGGCTCCTGTCCGAACTGCCGCGTTTTGCAGCCTGCTCGCAAAGTGCAAAGCGGCCAATAGTACGTTAGCGCTCTTTTGCCTCTCCCTCGTCCATTGCCACGGCAATCGCTGCTCCAATCACCAGCAATCCGCCGACAACTCCAAATGGTCCGAGCACATCGTGCAGGACCACAACGCCGAGTACGGCGCCCACCACAGGTTCCAGATTCAGAAAGACGCCGGCTTGAGACGCGGGCACCTGGGCCAGTCCCCAATTCCATAGGTAAGTAGTGACCGTCGTCGCCAGGAGTCCCATCGCTACAACAGAGATCCAGGTGAGCGCGGACAATCGCACCGGCGGAGGACCCTCGGTGGCGAACACCCAGATCGCCAGCATCACCGTTCCCGTCGTCATCACGTAGGCGCTCGCGGTAACGGACGTGTAGCGCCCCGACTTCATCATCACCTGCACGAGCAGAATCCATCCTACCGCGGCAACGAGCGAGGCTGCGACGAGGAGATCGCCGAGCAGCGTCGCCTGGGATCCTGCCTCTCCAGCGGATGCCCCGAACGCAATGAGTCCCGCGCCGAGTGTGGACCCGAGAAGCGCGATCCACCTTTTGATTGTCACGTGCTCGTGAGCGAAAAGCGCCGACCCGGCAGCGAGCAGAACGGGCAGTACTCCGACCATCAGCGACGCGTGCGATACTGTCGTCCGCACCAGCCCCGCGAATTGAATGAGAAACTGGATCGGCACGCCGACGAGCGCGCGGTGAGAATCAGCCACAAGTCCTGTCGGCGGATGCGCGTCGCCGGGTTTCGCATTCCTCGCCACATTCCGGGCGCAAACCCCACCGACGCGAAAAGAAATCGATAGAGCACCATTTGCCCGACCGACAGCTCCGCAAATGCCCATTTCCCGAACAGGAATCCGGTTCCCCAAAGGCATCCGGCAGCAGCCAGTGCGGCGAATGCGCGGCCTC
>DATBXT010000147.1:0-2753 GCA_036514115.1 Gemmatimonadaceae bacterium | reverse complement strand
CTTGAAAGACCTCCGCTCGAACTCCTCGCGTAAGAACGAAACCAGCCATCCTGCGGTGAGCTCGGGATCGATCTCGACCGGCGGCGGACCCGCCGTAGTGGTCTTGGCGCGCATCACGGGCAGCGCTTCGCTGCCGTTGCCACTCGTAGCGGATCGGGCGGTAGTCTCTTCGGTCGATGGAGCGTCCGCACGTTCACCATTCCCGCGACGACCCGCGGGTGTGAGCGGGCCACCGTCGGTGGGAGCGTCGTCGTAATCCAGAGGCATACGCTCGCCGGCCTGGATCCTGTCGACGTTGCGCATCAGATGCGGCATCATCGTTTGCAGGTCCGTCAGCAGCGGAGTGTCAGAGCGGGCGCGCGTGAGATCCTGCGGATCCAGCGATATCGACATGATCGACTCATCCCACAGGGGTGCCTGCGCGCGCACCTCTCCGTGCGGTCCGCATACGATCGACCCGCCCGAAAAAGTCTTTCCGCCTTCGGTACCAACCAGGTTCACCAGCGCGACGAACACTCCGTGCTCCTCGGCGATGTCCCGGGCGAGACGCTCCCAGCGTTTGAGATTCGCCGGAACAGGACCCTCGTCCTCGCGAGGCCACACACCGCGCGCGGGAGACGCGGACACCACGAACAGCATCGTCGCACCGTCGAGCGCGGCAACCGTTCCCGTCAGGCTGTGCCACGCATCCTCGCAGATCAGCACGGCGGCGCGGCCCCACTCGGTGTCGAAGGCGCGCACCTCGAAGCCACGGTCGACGAACCTCTCCTCGTCAAACAGGCCGTAAGTCGGCAGGAAAAGCTTCCGGTGCACGTGCCTGATGACGGGTTCGCTGCCTCCCAGCGTCACATAGAGCGCACTATTATAGAAAGCGTTGTTCCACACCTCGTAGAACCCAATGCACACATCAAGTGTCAGCGGGGTAGTAACTGCCGAGGTGTATTGATCCTGGAGATCGCGCGCCAGAGCACCGGCTGTAAGCGCGACGTCACGGACACCGCCCTCGACGAAGTATCCCGTTAGCGCTGTTTCAGCGAACACGGCTATGTCGGGTCGCGGGTCCAGCGAATTTAGTTGCGAAAAAATGCCCGACAGGCGGGCGAGGTTGGCGGAATAGTCGCCCTTTCGCGGCTTGAACTGAACTACGGCGAGATGAATAGATCGATCCATCCACCTGAAGTTGTCATAGCGCGGAGGCACAATCAACCGTGGCGCCGAGCGATGCTCGTTGCGTGGATTGTTATGCCCGCCATTCTCGGCGCGCAGCAGAGTAACGCCGGCGATGCGGCGGCATGGACGATCGTTGCCATGCCCCAGGCGTCCCTCGTTTTCGCCCGCGACGGCTCTCTGATTGGCGAGATCGGGAAGGAAATTCGCACGAGCGTTTCCATCAAGTCACTGCCGAAGTACCTGCCACAGGCATTCGTCGCCGTGGAGGATCACCGATTCTACCAGCACGACGGCGTCGACGTCGTCGGCATCGCCGGTGCGCTCAAGGACAACATCTTCGGGGAACGAAGGGGTGCCAGCACTATCACCCAGCAGCTCGTCGGCAACATGCATCCGACTTTGATCGATCGCACCGATCGCAGCCTTGGCAGAAAGCTCAATGAACAGGCCGCCGCCCGGGAAATGGAAAAGCATTACAACAAGGATCAGATACTCGAGGCTTATCTCAACCAGATCCCGTTTGGACACGGTTGGTACGGCGTCGAGAGCGCGGCCCGCCACTACTTCGGCAAAAGCGCATCGAAGCTGACACTGGCCGAGGCGGCATCGCTCGCCGCCATGCCCAAAGGACCAGCGCTCTACGATCCTGTGCGGTATCCTGACCGCGTCGTCAACCGCCGCAACGTCGTGCTGTCACTGATGGCGGATCAGGGATTCATTACTCAGGCCCAGGCAGCAGCGGCGAAAGCGGCTCGGCTTGCGACGACTCCAAACGGCGGCTATTCCGCGTACTCGCCGTGGTTCGTCGACGTCGTGCGGGTCCAGGCGACGAGAGCGGGAATCCCCGTTCAGCTCGGCGGATATCGCATCTACACCGGTCTCGATCCTGATCTGCAGAATGCCGCCACCGGCGCGCTTGCTGAAGAAACCGCGGCCCTCGAGGCACAGCCGGGGTACGCGCACCCACGCTACAATGCGGCGGCGAAGTCGGCGTCGAATGCGAATCGGATGACAGACTATCTCCAGGGCATGGTCGTCGCGCTCGATCCGGGGTCAGGCGACGTACGCGCGCTGGTCGGGGGCCGCGACTACAACGATTCCCAATTTGACCGCGCGGTCGACGGGATGCGCCAGCCGGGTTCGTCGTTCAAGCCAATAGTGTATGCGCTCGCCATCGCTGACAGCATTACACCGAATGCGATCTTCGCCGACACTGCCGTCACAATAAATCTTCCCAACGGCAAGGTCTATAGTCCCGAGAACTCCGACGGCCAGTATCTGGGCTCGCTGACGCTGCGCGAGGCGCTCGCCAAATCCAGAAACGTCATCGCAGTCGAGCTCGGCCAGAAACTCGGGATGGATTCCGTCGCCGACCTCGCGCGTCGCATGGGACTGACTTCCAAAATTGCTCCCTATCCCTCGAGCGCCATTGGTGCATCGGTGGTCCAGCCTCTCGACCTGGTTGCGACGTATACAACGTTTGCCAACCTGGGGACTCCGGTCGAGCCGCGCTTCATATACCGTATTGAAGACAAGGACCGGAAGGTTGTGCTGACGCGCGAGACCAAAGCACTCGCCCCCGC
>DATBXT010000146.1:0-6894 GCA_036514115.1 Gemmatimonadaceae bacterium | reverse complement strand
CAGGCTGAAAGGTCCGCTGCCGAGTGGAAGGGTCGTGCATATTCTGCGACAGGTGTGCGACTCGCTCGAGGAAGCGCACGCGACTGGTCTCGTGCACCGCGACATCAAGCCGGCCAACATTCACGTTGGCCGCGTCGGGCTCCGCCACGATTTCGTGAAGGTCCTCGACTTCGGTCTGGTGAAAGAGACCGCCAGCACGAAGATGGGTGACTCTCTCACGACGATTCCCGGTCAGCTCGCTCTCGGCACACCCGGCTATATGGCGCCCGAGATGGCACTCGGCGAGGCGATCGATGGGCGCGCGGATATCTACGCACTGGGATGCGTCGCGTATTATCTGCTGACGGGAGAGCTGGTGTTCGAGGCGGAGACGGCGGTGCAGATGATCGCCAGACATCTGCAGACTGCGCCAATTCCGCCGTCAGAGCGGACCGATAGGCCGGTGCCGCCCGATCTGGAGCGGTTGATCCTCAAGTGTCTGGCAAAGGATCCGATGGCGCGACCGCAAAGCGCGGCGCAACTGATCCAGGCGCTCGAGTTTATTCCGACCGAAGGATGGACCGAGGATCAGGCGCGTCGGTGGTGGGACGCGAATTCACGTCCGGCGGTTTCCGGCGATTCATCGGCAGTATCGGGAGTATTGCAACCGACGATTGCGATCGCGAAGGTTGCCAGCGAGAGCAGCGATATCAGTTGACGGCGTACACGTTGCCGTCCATGCTGCCGAAGTAGAGCACACCATCGACGGCGATCGGCGACGACAGAACGGCGCCCAGCGAGTACAAACGGTTCTGGCCGAGTATCATCCCGTCGAGAGTGAAATCGGGATAGACGTTGTCCTTGATTTTGCCGTCAGCCCCGATGTACTTCGCGCTGTTCTCGCGGTTGCCGTCGGTCTGAAACTCGGCGGTGACTTTGCCGCTGGCGAGATCGAGTTTGTGGACCCAGCCGTCTGACGTCCCAAAGAACGCAAAGCCGCCGACGATGGCCGGCGAGGAGAACGAGACGGCTTTGTTGGCAGTGTTGAAGACAATGCTGCCGGTCGCGGTGTCGAGCGCCTTGAAGCGTGTGCCGTCGGAGGTTGGGAAGTACACTTTGTCGCCGAGCACGGCGGGGGACGCGATCACCCAGCCCATGTGATTGTCGTGGCTCCAGCGCAGCTTGCCGGACCGCGCATCTACGGCGTAGAAGTGGCCGTCGCGGCAACCGAAGAAGACGATCCCGTTGGCGACCGCCGCCGAGCTGGCAATGCCCACCTGGTTGTAGATGACGGTGTCCTGCCCGGTCTGAAATCGCCACAGCTCGGCGCCGGTGCGGGCGTCGAGCGCGTAGAGATTCCGATCCCAGCTTCCGATGTAGACGACGCCGTTCACGACTGCGGGAGAAGCGTGGACGACGTTACCGGTGGTGAAAGTCCACTTCACCTGGCCGGTCTTTGTATCGAGAGCGTAGACGTTGTGGTCGCCGCTGCCGAAGTAGACGATGTCGCCGGAGACGGTTGGCGAAGAAAGAAAGACATCGAAGGGGTCTGCCATCATCTCGGTCCGCGGCATCGCGCCGTGGATTCCGGGCGCGGTAAAGCGGCGTTCGCCTCTGGTGGCGAAGGACCAGAGCCTGGCTCCGGTCTGAGCGTCGACTGCGTAGAAGTTTCCATCGACGCTGCCGACAAACACCCGGCCGTTATCGATCGCGGGAGAAGAGGCGACCGAGCCTTTGGTTTGGAATTTCCAGCGGAGGGTGCCGTCCCTGGCTTTGAGGGCGTAGAGATTGTGGTCGGCGCTCCCGACGTAGAGAGTGCCATCCGCGTAGGCGGGGGAAGAAGCTACTTCGCGGAGGGTTTTGAATTTCCAGAGGACTCGTGAGAGGGTTGGTGCGGAGCGGGATTCGTAGACGCCGAGGTGGGAGGGGCCGCCCCTGAACATCGTCGTGTCGTTCGGTGGCGTCAGGAATGTGGACGTGCCTACGGCGAGCGCGAGGGCCAGACCGCTTTGAGTTCTCATGAGAGGAGGGTGCAGGCGGGGGGAATGCGCCGCAACCGTGGAGAGCTCTTTTTACGAAATGACTACATGATGTTCACCGCGCGAAAACCGGAAGACTGGATTCGGGGTTGCTGACGCCTTGCGGGCTAGTGCTGATAGGTCCTGCCGAAACCGAACGGATATAGGGGATGAGCGGTGTCATGCGGCACGTCAGACTGCTGCGCTTCGACTTCCTGCATCGAGGATGGGAGCTCGAACGGAAGCTTGCCCTCGGGTTTGGCTTTGCCGGTGATGACGTCGAGCAGGGCGGTGTCGGTGACGCCGAAGTTCCCAATCAGAGCGGCGGCTCGATCCTTTAGCGCTCCGAGGATCGCGGGGCGGTCGAGATAGACTGTGACGATAGTCGGCACCGCGGCGGTGATGCGCTCGATCGCGGTATAGGTCGTATCGGTTTGCTCAAATCCGAGATCGCCTTCGTGCTGCATCGAGCCGAACATGTATTGCGGGTGCAGAGTCTGGAATGGGGCGACGGTGCGAACGATGGCAACGTCAGCTTGCGACGGATCCGTCACGACGGTGAATCCATACTGTGACGCAATCTGCGGATCTACGCCGCGCAGGAAGACGCGCTTGCCGGCGGGCGCCAACGGAAGAATGCTCTTCCTATTTTCGAGGAGGACGAGTGAGCGCTCCTGCGCGGCGGTCGCCTGTGCCTGGAACGAGGTGTTGCCCGCGATGGAGTTGGCTCTGGAGGGGTCGACGTATGGATTCTCGAATAGGCCGAGCCGGAATTTCTGGAGCGCAATGCGATAGGCCGATTCGTCGATTCGCTTCTCGGTGATCTTGCCGGAGCGCACTGCATCGACGACGTACTGGGATTCTTCGGTGCCACCGAATTGATCGACGCCCGCATTCACCGCTTTGGAAAAGCGATCTGTCTTGGACAGATTCTCGACTCCCCAGGGCATGCCGACGTTGGCGAAGCTCGGACGTTGTCCGGTGGGCGTTCCGTTCTGACATAACTCGCCGCAGTCGTTGGTCACGGCCCAGTCGGTGAGTACGACGCCATCGAAGTGATATCGATTGCGTAGCAATCCCGTTAGCAGCTGCTTGTTGAATCCCGCGCCTACCTGCTCCACCGGACGACCATCGATCGAGACGCCCTGGAGGATTGAGTACGTCGGCATGACGCCGGCGACGTGCGCGGCGAAGGCACCGGTGAACGGCTTCACGTGATACGAGAAATCGTTTCCCGGAAAGCTCGCGTAGCGCCCATAAGCGTTGTGGCTATCGAAGCCGTTCTTCGCCGCACCGTATCCGACCCAGTGCTTGACTACCGCCGCGACGCCCTGGGCGTCCACGCCGTTCGCGCCGTGCTGAAATCCCTCGACGTAAGCGCGAACCATTCGCTGCGCGAGCTCAGCGTCTTCGCCGAACGTCCCATTGATCCTCGCCCAACGCGGCTCTGTCGACAGATCCGCCTGGGGCGACAGCGTCTCCTGGATTCCAACGGCGCGATATTCCTGCCGCGCGATGTCGGCGAAGCGGCGCACCAGCGAAGCATCACCTACCGCCGCGAGCCCGAGCGTCTCCGGCCACTGCGAGAACCTGCCCGTCATCGAGCTGGCGCCGACCACGTACTGAAAATGATTCCTCGGATCCGTACTGATAGTGAGCGGTATCCCCAGCCTCGTACGCTCGGCCACTTCCTGCAGTGCGTTGTTCTGCTCGGCGAGCACCCGCGGATCGCCACCGAGTCGGGTGATGAAGTGGTTGACCTTGGCTTCGCGAATGAGCTTGCCCGCCGCAGCGGTATCGTACTGCCCGCCGACACCCGCGACCGCCAGCGGGCCAACTGAGCGGGCGGTGCCATGCATCATTAGTCCGGCCTTCTCCTCGAGCGTCATTCGTCCAACCAGATCGCGCGCGCGGCGTGACGGACTGAGCCGCCAATCCTCGTAAGGATCGAGCTTGCCGTTTCCGTTCAGATCCCTAAATCGGAACTTGCGCTCAGCGATTATCGGTGCGGACCGCGCGACGAGGAGAGGTTGGTGGGTCGCGGCCTGGCCGCCGGCGAGGGCGGGAATCATTACCGCCGAAAGGAGGATGAGGACGGGTTTGGTCATGGAAGAAAGGGTATTCAAAGGCCCGAAAAACGGCCAGACGACTAACCAGCGCGGTTACCCGATCCCGAGCCGCGACAAGGATCCCCGAGCGTTAATTAGCCCTTGCTTCGGGCTCTCTTCGGGCATATACTCAAGGAGCCCGCCCTTGGTCTGTGAGAGCTTCAGATGTCGAAGACCGACTCCTTCTTCAATCCCGATCAGTACGCGACCGTCGCCGAACGCATCGAGCTATTTTACTCGCGCTTTCCGCAGGGCCGGATCAACACCGAGCTGGTTGCGCGTCAGGACGGCGAGATCACCTTCAGGGCGCTCGTCTATCGCGGCGCCGACGATGCATTAGCCGCAGCCACCGGTTGGGCATCCGAGCGCGAAGGCGACAGCGACATCAATAGCGTCGCCTGTCTGGAGAACACCGAGACGTCCGCTGTCGGTCGCGCGCTCGCCAACCTCGGCTTCACCGCCAGCTCCAAACGTCCCAGCCGCGAAGAGATGGACAAAGCCCTTCGCGTGCGCAACGCGTTGGCGTTCCGCGAGCGATCACGTAAGGAGAGCGCGAGCCTCCACTCGCTGAGCAACATCGCCGACGATGTTCTCCACCTCCTCTCGATCGCGGAGGTCAAAGGCTTCCCGCATCAGCGCTCCGAGATTTTGCGAGAGCGTGTGAAGCGTCCGGGACTGTCAGCCTCCCGAGTGAGAAAAATCGAAGCGTCGCTGCGGACGTGGATCCGCCGCCACGAGATGTAACTCCCCGGTGTGCGTCTGTGAGGGACGCGGAGGATTACGACGCAGTCGAGGAGGGAAGTACCCGGTGGAAAAGAGCGACAACACGGCTCGGCGCGAAGACGATGAAGCGATCGACTCAGCGCGTTATCCGACGTCTGCGCGACTCCTCGCGGCAGTGCTTCGCGCCGACGAGTCGGCTATCAGGGAGCTCTTCCTGCTTTATAGTCCGCTGCTCAGGGATCAGGCGCGGCTGATGAACATTGTACCTGAGGAGCGCGCCGGGTTTGTCACGACTTTGCTCGATGACGTCGTGCTGCATCTCATCGAGCACCAGGCAGCTCCCCGCAACTTCTCGCGCTACCTCGTCGCATCCCTGCGCAATCGCGCCCGGAACTGGCATCGGGATTCGCACCGCCGACTGGATGCGAGAGAGCGCGCATATGACGAACCCGCGACATCGCCGCAAAGGATCGTCGCCGAGTGTCACTCCGAGTACGGCATCCGAGCGAGCGCCCGCGTTCCGGCCGGCGCCGACTCCAGTGTTCGTGAACCGGTTGCGAAGTTCGCCGAGCGAATGTCGGGTGAGCTGACGCCGGAAGAGAAGACCCTGATGATCGCTGTGGGACGTCACGTTCCCCTGCGCGAGGTCGCGGATCAGCTCGGGATCGCCTATGGAACCGCGCGCGTTCGACTCCACCGGCTGCGGCAACGATTCAGGAAGCTGGCGATGGAATACATGCGGTCGCTCAAGTCCCCCGAGCGGGAAGAGCTGGAAAGATTCTTTCGCCGCGCCGAGGTGATCCTGCCTCGTCCGGCCAGTGCAAAACAACGGGAGAACGATTATGGCAATGTTTGACGACGGTGCGATAGATGTTCTGATGTCGGCGGTAGGTCGCGAGACCGAGTCCGCCGATGAGAATCTCATCTATCAGGACGAGCGTTTTCTCTTCTGGCTGGCGAATGATCTGCGCTCGGGTCTCGATCATGAGCAGCGCTCGCGCGATCAGCGCGAGGCGATCGAGTTTGCCCGCCGCGCTCTCACCAGGCTCAAAGTGCGTCTCGCCGAGAAGCGGTTGCCGCGCCGGCAGCTGAAAGAGCGCGCGGCGTCGTTGCGAGCGACACTTGAGCACGCGGTTCCGGCCGCGAGCCGCGAACGGTGCGCGACCATTCTCGATCTCGCCGTTGCCGCCGGCGCGGGAAGAGAGCTATGGGACGAGCCGTGCGATCGCTGGCTGGAGTTGCCTGAAGATCTTCCATCTGCTCGCTACGTCGCGTTGCGTGTTGCCGGGGACAGCATGGCTCCGGTGCTCGGCCCGCGCGAGGTGATTCTCATCCAGCTCGACGCCGTTCCGCGAGTGGATGATCTGATCGTGGCGCGTCTGCCCGATCAAAGTCACGTGGTGAAGCGCGTCGCGTCGATGAGAGGAAGCACGATGGAGCTGGCATCGTTCAATCCCGAGTACGAATCGATCTTCGTTGCGCGCGAGCCGTCGCCGGTAGTGGGAACGGTGATCGCGCGGTTCACACGTGAGTAACGGGGCGGTGTGCTCTTATCGAACGACGTGCTCAGACTCGCGTCCGCGATTCGACGACGTCCAGAGAGGAGATGCATATGAAGCCGACCACAACAAATCAGCTTGCCCGCGCCATTGCTCCGTATGTGGCGACGATTCTCAGTGTCAGTCTCGCCGTGACCCTGAGGGTAGAGCATTCATGTTCGAACGGTCCGGTTCGCGCTACGGAGCCGACCTCACCTGGTGTAATGACTGGCGCCGAGGAACTGCAGCGAGACGTAGGGTTGCCGGCGCAGATGGCGTCATGGCAGTCCGTCAGCGATGGGCGACGGCGAGAATTTCCTGCGACTCCAGAACCGTCGCGAACTCTCCGTTGAGGCTGGCGAGCTCCGCGCCGTGCACGACATCAGCGCTGTACTTCTTGCCGTCGTAGCCAGTCCGTCCAAACGTCGCCGTAGCATCGGCTACGACGGTCACCCTGAAGCCGAGGTTCGCCGCCATGCGCGCGGTGGTGGAGACGCAGTGCTCGGTGGTGAGACCGGCGATCACCAG
>DATBXT010000145.1:0-7559 GCA_036514115.1 Gemmatimonadaceae bacterium | reverse complement strand
GTTTTCGCCTTCATCGAGTCCGAGCTGAAGGCGGCAAGGCCCGATCTGCCGGCCAAGTGGTCGCAGGACATGAACGGCCGCGTAACCCAGGGCGCCGTCGACGCGATGCTGGCAAGCCTTTATCTGAACGCGCAGGTCTTTACCGGCACCGTGAGCGCTACGGGATTGCAGCCGGGTACCCAGCGCTGGCAGGATGCATACAACGCGGCCAACGCGGTGATCACCTCGGGGAATTATTCGCTGGCCACGAACTGGCGGCAGAACTTCACCGCCGACAACAACCTCACGCCGGAAATCATCTTTGCCGTCAAGTATCTGAACGTGACGGACATCGGCCTGAACTTCCTGATGCGCGCGCTGCACTATAACCAGTACAGTGGCGCCGAAGCGCCGTGGAACGGCTTCTCCACTCTGGCCGAGACCTATGCAGCGTTCGATCCGAACGATCAGCGCAGGTTGATCTTCCTGGCGGGCCCGCAGGTGAACCTGGCCACAGGCCAGCAGGCGCTGGATCGCCAGGGTAACCCGCTGGTGTTCGATCCAAACATTCCGGACGTCACCGCGGCCTCGGAAGGCGCGGGTGTCCGTATCGACAAGTGGCCGATCGATCCGAATCACGTGAACCGCAACAACGGAAACGACTACGCGTGGTTCCGTCTCGGCGAGATGTACCTGATCCGCGCCGAAGCGGCTAACGAGCTTGGCAATCTGGCGCAGGCTACCGCGGACATCAATTTGCTGCGCGCGCGTGTCTTCAGCCCGCCGAAGCCGATTGCGCCTGCCAACCAGGCGGCGATGCGCACCGCGATTCTGAATGAGCGCTTGTACGAATTGACGGCGGAGGGCAAGCGCCGCCAGGACCTGATTCGCATGAACAAGTTCACTCAGGGAACCTGGTACGCTAAGACTGCCTTCGATCCATGGAAGATCCTGTTCCCGATTCCGCAGACGCAGATCGAAACCAATCCTCTGCTGAAACAGAATCCGGGATACTAGTTCCGCGGTTTAAACTTTTTCTCTCATCATGGCCTGTTCCCTTCGGGGGGCAGGCCATGATGCGCAAAGGTGGTAATAGTTGAAAAATGCGGCCTTGAAGCTGAGGCTTTGCTATCTCATTCCCGCGTTGTATCTCGCCGCGTGCGGCAACGATCGAAAGCAGGAACAGTCCAGCCGGACAACCGCGGCCCCGCCAGTCGATGATCACCTTTTCACGATGCTGCCCTCGAGCTACACGGGAGTGCATTTCGCGAACAGGGTCGTAGAGACGCAGGAGCTCAACGTCTTCACCTACCGGAATTTCTACAACGGTGGTGGCGTGGCCGTCGGGGATCTGAACGGCGACGGCTTGCCGGAAGTGGTGCTCACCTCGAACCAGGGCGGGAGCCATCTCTACCTGAACAAGGGTCATTTCCAGTTTCAGGATATCAGTGAGCAGGCCGGTTTCACGGGGAAGAAGTCGTGGGCGACTGGCGTCACAATGGCCGATGTCAACGCCGACGGCTTGCTGGACATCTACGTCTGCTATGCGGGCAATAACGCCGGTAAGGCGCGCGCGAACGAGCTGTACATAAATCAGGGCTCGGACAAGAACGGCGTGCCGAAGTTCAAAGAAATGGCGGCGGACTACGGTCTCGCCGAGGAGGGCTACTCGACCCAGGCGGCGTTCTTCGACTACGACAACGACGGGAACATCGACATGTTCCTGATCAATAACTCGTTTCGGCCCGTCAGCAGCTTCGGAATGCGCAACACCCGCAACGTCCGCGATCCACTCGGCGGCCACAAGCTGTTTCACAACGACGGGAACGGGCACTTCACCGATGTCAGCGCTAAGGCCGGCATCTACGGCGGCGAGATCGCCTTCGGACTCGGCGTCGTGGTCAGCGACGTGAACCGGGATGGCTGGCCGGATATCTACGTGTCCAACGATTTCTTCGAGCGCGACTATCTCTATATCAATAATCACGACGGGACGTTCGACGAGCGGCTCGATCGGGAGATGCCTTATCTGTCGTACTTCTCGATGGGTCTCGACGTCGCGGACATCAACAACGACGGGTGGCCGGATATCTATACCACTGACATGCTGCCGGATGACGAGTACAGGCTGAGAACGACCTCGTCATTCGAGAGCTGGGAGACAGATCAGACAAAGGTGCGCAGCGGTTTCCACCACCAGGTGATGCGAAACATGCTGCAGCTCAATAACGGCAACGGCACGTTCAGCGACGTCGGCCAGCTCGCGGGCGTCGCGCGAACGGACTGGAGCTGGAGCGCGTTACTCGCTGATTTCGATCTCGACGGCAACAAGGACATCTACGTCACCAACGGCATCGCCAAGGACGTGACGTCCCAGGACTACGTGGCATTCCTCGCCAGCCAGCGGACTCTGGCGACGTCGACGCAGGGCAACAAGGTCGATTTCAAGGGACTGACCAAGGCAATGACATCGACGAAGCTCCAGCACTACGCTTTCCACAACAACGGCAACCTCACCTTCACTAACGAAGCGGCCAGCTGGGGCCTGGACACGCCGAGCTTCGGGAGCGGCGCGGCATACGCCGATCTGGACGGAGACGGCGCGCTCGATCTGGTGGTCAACAACGTCGATGATGAAGCTTTCCTGTATCGAAACAACGCGCGATCGCTGGACAAACAGAATCGCTATCTCCAGGTCAGCCTCGAGGGGTCAGGTCGCAATCGTCTGGCGCTCGGCGCGAAGGTCACCGTGCAGGCCGCCGGCAAGAGTCTCTACCAGGAGCTTTCGCCATCGCGCGGTTTTCAGTCAAGCAGCGACTACGTGCTCAGCTTCGGCCTCGGGAAAGTCGACACGGTGCAGTCGGTGACGGTGACCTGGCCGGACGGGCAGGTGAGCACTCTGGGCGAAGTGGCAGCAAACCAGCGCGTCGTTGTGAGGCAGCCGATAGGGGCAAAACGGGTAACTCCGGTGCGATTCGACGCGCGTGCCCCAGGAACTCAGCTGCTAACCGACGTAACGCGTGAGACTGCACTCCCGTTCGTCCACCACGAGAACGAGTACGTCGATTTCGACCGCGAGCGGATGATGCCCAAGATGCTTTCGACCGAGGGTCCGTCGATGGCGGTGGCGGACGTCAACGGCGACGGGCTCGACGACGTGTTCATCGCTGGAGCCAAAGGCCAATCCAGCGCGATTCTCATTCAGCAGGCCGACGGAAATTTTCTCAAGTCCAACGAGAAGCTGTTGGAGCAGGACAGCGCATCGGAGGACGTCTCCGGCGTTTTCTTCGACGCCAACGGCGACGGTCGCCCCGACTTGTATGTGGTAACGGGCGGAAGCGAATTCTCCGAGGCGAGTCAGCCGCTCGAAGACAGGCTCTACCTGAACGATGGTAAGGGTAACTTCCACAAAGCCGTTGGCGCGATTCCGCCGCTGACGATAAGCGGCTCGCGCGCGGCTGCCGCAGACTTTGATGGCGACGGCGCCGTTGATCTGTTCGTGGGCGGTCGCAGCGTCCCCGGACGTTACGGGCTGGATCCGCAGAGCCTTCTGCTCAAAAACGATGGCCGCGGGCATTTCACCGACGTCACGGAGCGGGCCGCCCCCGGGCTCTCGCGAATCGGAATGGTGACCGACGCAGTCTGGAAGGATGTCGACGGCGATGGGCGTCCGGATCTGATAGTCGTCGGCGAGTGGATGCCGATAACCATCTTCCACAACGCGGGCAGCGGCAGGCTGACGCAGATGACCATTGCGAGCCTGGCGAAGACCAATGGCTGGTGGAACCGCATTGTCGCCGGTGATTTCACGGGCGATGGCAAAACGGATTTCATCGTTGCCAATCTGGGTCTGAACAGCCGACTGCAGGCCTCTGAGAGTCAGCCCATCACCATGTACGTGAAGGATTTTGCGCAGAGTGGATTCCTGCAGCAGGTCATCACCTACTACAACGCCGGCAAGCAGTACCCGCTGGCTTTGCGGGACGAGCTGATGCGGTCGATTCCCTCACTGAGAGCGAGGTACACGAATTACAAGGAGTTCGCCAAGCAAACCGTCAGTGACGTCTTCCCGGGCAAGGACCTGGACGACGCGGTGGTGAAAAGGGCTTATACGTTTGCGACCTCGCTCGTGAGGAACAACGGCGACGGCACCTTCACTATGGTGCCGCTCCCGCTCGAAGCACAGATTGCTCCCATGTACGGGATGCTTGCGACCGACGCCGACGGGGACGGGAAAACGGATCTGCTGATGGCCGGGAACTTCGAGGGCGTGCCGCCGGCGATCGGTAGCCTCACTGCGGGTTATGGACTGTTTCTTCGCGGCGATGGCAAAGGCCGCTTTGCCGCGGTGCGGGAGCTGGCGAGCGGTTTCCTCGTTCCGGGCGAGGCTCGAGACATCCAGCGCATTCGCACCAGGACCGGCACCAGCTACCTCGTTTCTCGAAACAACGATCGTCCTCTCGTTTTTCGCCCGAACACCAAAACGCCGGACCCCGTTGCACTGGGAGCCGGCGTGTTTCCTAATCGCACGTCTCGTTAATTGTGCTTGGTCTTGATGAGAATCACACCGTTTCCGGCGCGCAGGCCATAGTAGGTGAGGCTGGCCGCGTCCTTGAGCACTTCGATCGACGCGATGTCGTGCGGATTGATCCCGCGCAGCGCGCCGCCGGGACCGGCCTGGATTTCCACGCCGTCTATGACGTACAAGGGCTCTGCGTTGGCGTTGATGGACGAATTGCCTCGAACGCGTATGGCAACGCCGCCGTCGGGAGTGCGCGTGACCAGGAGGCCCGGCACATGGGCAGCGAGAGCTTTTTCAATAGCGTCGTCGCCGGCTCCCACTCGATCGATCTCTTCGCCGGAGACAGTCGTCCCCGGCTGTGTAAATGTTGGCGAGCCGGATGGCTCCGGCTTCATGAAATCGACGGGGGGCGCTGTATTCCCGGAGGCACACGCCGAAGCGAAGCCTGCAAAGAGAACGCACGGGATAATGCGCGGCGAAAGTGACGCCATAGACAGTGGCGCAAGGCCAGGAGACTTTGGATAAGATAAGCGCATTAGGCATGCCCGCCACATGAATCTTGGTTAAGTACGGATCGACCGATCGGCGTGGTGCTCGTTAGGCGTCGCGTAGCTAATTCTGACTCTGTAAAACGGAGAATGACCCAGATGTACAATGGCAGACTGACCCGTGGAATGGCGTTCGCCGCCGCGTTGATGACGTTTACCGCGAGCGTCGCGGTGGCCCAGGACACGATTAGCGTCTCGTCGCCCGACGGCAGGAACAAGGTTGGAGTAGCTACCAACGAGGGCAAACTCTACTACATCCTGACGAGAGACGGGCGCCGATTGCTGGAGCCATCCATGCTCGGTTTCGAGTTCAAGGGTGCGCCGACCCTTCGCGATGGCTTGCGGATTACGGGAACCAAACGCGCCGCACACGATGAGACGTGGACCCAGCCGTGGGGCGAGGTAGCGCGTGTCCGTGACAACCACAACGAGCTCAGGGTCTCCGTAACCGAAACGGCAGCGCCGCAGCGCCACTTCGACTTCGTGGTGCGCGCGTTCAACGACGGCATCGGCTTCCGTTACGAATTTCCCGCGCAAGCGCCGCTCGCGGACTTTGTGATCTCGGACGAGCTGACGCAATTCAACCTCGCCGACGATGCGAAGTCATGGTGGATCCCGTCGAATCGGGGACGTCTCGACCGTTCGGAGATGCTGTACTCCTCGTCGCCAGTGAGCGTTATCGACAGCATCCAGACGCCGCTGACGATGGCGACTCGTGATGGAAAGACATTCATGGTGATCCATGAAGCGAACCTCGTCGACTACGCCCGGATGAATCTTGCCGGGCCAAGGATGGATGGCCGGCTGCTGCGGGTGGCACTCGCGCCGTGGCAGAACGGTGACAAGGTACGCGGCCATGCGCCCTTCATGACGCCGTGGCGCACCATCCAGCTCGCCGACAAAGCCGCGGACCTGTCGCCGTCGGTGCTGGGTCTCAATCTCAACCCGCCGAACGTTCTGAGCGATGTGAGCTGGATCAAGCCGATGAAGTACGTGGGCATCTGGTGGGGAATGCACATCAACACGATGACGTGGAGCTCAGGGCCGAAGCACGGTGCGACAACGGAGAACACCAGGCGT
The DNA here is from genome assembly GCA_036514115.1 of Gemmatimonadaceae bacterium. Taxonomy (GTDB): domain Bacteria; phylum Gemmatimonadota; class Gemmatimonadetes; order Gemmatimonadales; family Gemmatimonadaceae; genus UBA4720. The sequence continues at coordinate 1,430 of DATBXT010000145.1, read as the reverse complement.
TACATCGACTTCGCTGCGGCGAATGGGCTGGGCGGCGTGCTGGTGGAAGGATGGAACGTCGGGTGGGACGGCGACTGGATCAAGAACGCCAACGCCTTCTCGTTCACCCAGGCCTACCCGGACTACAACATCCAGGAGCTCGCCGCATACGCGCACTCCAAGGGCGTGCATCTGATCGTGCACAACGAGACGTCGGGCGGAATCGTGAATTACGAGCGGCAGATGGAGGCAGCGTACGCCATGTACCACTCCCTCGGACTCGATGGCATCAAGTCGGGGTACGTCACAGACACCACGCCGGAAGGGAACTCGCACCACTCGCAGTTCATGGTGCGCCACTACCGAAAGGTGATCGAGACCGCGGCGAAGTATCACATCATGATGGACGTGCACGAGCCGATTCACGACACCGGTGAGCGTCGCACCTACCCGAACATGATGAGCAGGGAAGGAGCGCGTGGTCAGGAGTACAACGCGTGGGGCGGCGAGGGTGGCAACCCGCCGGAGCACGAGACCAACCTGTATTTCACCCGTCTTCTCGCTGGCCCGATGGACTTCACGCCCGGCATCTTCGACCTGCTGATCGAGCGGGGAACGGGCAGGCCGCGCCGTGTCGATGAATCCCGCCCCCGTACCACCCTCGCCAAGCAGCTGGCGCTGTACGTGGTGATTTATTCGCCGCTGCAGATGGCGGCCGATCTACCCGAGAACTACGAAGGCAAACCGGCATTTCAGTTCATTCGCGACGTCGCAGTCGACTGGGAGACGAGCAAGACCATCGACGGCCGGATCGGCGATTACGTTATCGTCGCGAGGAAAGCAAAGAATTCGAACGACTGGTTCCTTGGCGCGATAACGGACGAAGAGGGGCGCACTTTCAATGTGCCGCTCAATTTCCTCCCGCGCGGGCAGAAGTTCACCGCCGAGATATATGCCGACGGGCCAGGCGCGAACTGGGCGACGAATCCGTTGTCGGTGACTATCTCGAAGAGGACGGTGGATTCGAATACCAACCTTCCGCTGGCGTTGGCACCGGGTGGCGGGCAAGCCATACGCTTTACTCCAGTCCGCTAGAGCGACTTAAACGGCAACTGCGTAACTACCTGAGTTGTCGTTTTATTGCCGCGCTCGCGGTGCTTTTCGCCGCGGCATGCACGCGCGATAAGCGGCCAACTCAGCCGCCGTTGTTCGAGCTGCTGAAACCCGACCAGACGGGCATCACTTTCTCCAACGATCTGCCCGAGAAAGCGGACTTCAACATCTTGAACTACCTGTACTACTACAACGGCGCCGGCGTCGCTGTCGGCGACGTCGACGGTGATGGTCTGCCGGACCTCTACTTTACCTCGAACCTCGGCGCCAACAAGCTCTACCGGAACAAAGGCAACTATCAGTTCGAGGACATCACCGGCAAGGCTGGCGTTGCCGAT
>DATBXT010000144.1:0-5679 GCA_036514115.1 Gemmatimonadaceae bacterium | reverse complement strand
TGGTCTACGCCTTTCCGCGCAAATGCATTGTACGCGGCAGCGACCCCGAGCAGGGCGCCGCCGGACAGGAGAAGTTTTCTCCAGGATCCTTCGCGTTCCTCGCCGTCGTCGTTGTCCTGCATCACACCTCGTTGGAGTCAGCCAAGAAAACTGCGGTCAGAAGTACTGATTGTTCGAGAAAAAAGCGCGGTTACTTGAGAGTAACCGCGCCTCAGGCACAGCGCACGGGGGCGGCGAAAATTATCGCCTTGAACGCTTCTTCGAGGCTCCGCCTTTACGGCCGCCCGATCTCGAGCCGCCCGAAGACCGACCGCCGGACGCCTTCCGCGCCGACGATTTGCTGCCGCCCGATTTGCGGGCTGCGGCTTTCTTTTTCCCGCCCGACTTCGATGCGCTCTTTCGGCCGCCGGCAGACTTGCTGCCGCCGGACTTTCTACCCCCGGAAGACCGGGATGAGCTCTTAGCTGCCTTCTTTCTCGACCCGCCTGAAGATCCCGACGTCGATCGACCTGCCGACGCGGAGCCCGATCGGTTAGTCGAGCCGGACCCGGATCCCCCGGCGGTTCTGCCCGCGCCCGAACTCATTCCGCCGCTTGATCTTGCACTACTGGAACCGGCTCCCGCACCCGCTCTGCCAGCGCCGGCACCCGAGGCGCTTCCACCACCTCCCGACGAAGCAGCGCGTGACGAACCGGAAGACGCGGAACCGGAAGATGTCGAACCGGAAGATGTCGAACCGGAAGACGACGACCTTCCGCCAAATCCGCCGCCGGAGGACGATGCGCCGCCGCCGAAAGCGGAACCAGAAGACCCACCGCCTGCCGCGCCGCCGAGGCCACCGCTGGCACCGCTGGCACCGCCTGCGCTACCGGCACCGCCGCCGGTAGCTCCACCAGTCAGCGACGACTCCTGCTTCTTGCCCGATCCTTTCGGGCGACCTCTTCTTCCCCGTGGAGCGCCGCCGCCGAACAGATCTTCCTCTTCTTCCTCGTCGTCATCGTCGGCTTCGCTTACGACCGTCGCGTCGGAGTCCGCTTCCTCGTCATCGTCCGCGTCTTCAGCGCTATCCCAGAGGCGATCGCTGTGGTCCTCGTTTATCGCCCAACCGCCATCCTCGTCGTCGTCATCGTCATAGGAACGCTTGCCGCGACTGAAGCCACCGAGATCATCCTGGTCGTCGTCGTCCGCAAAACGCAATGGCTCCACTGATTCACCGCTCGGCATTGCCCCTCCCATAGAATGTCAGCACTCGCACTGAGTAGCGCGCAATTTTCTGGCTTTCGCCCGCTGCACGTCGCGTGCCTCGTGTGTGAACGCCGGAATGTGACACGGAACCGTTCACCGAATACAACAGTCGATGGGCGCAGTCAAGACAGCGCGCACTGCACCAAATGGATAGGTGCAACCCACCAGACTGCTCGGTCTGGTGGGTCAGGGCTGCTGCGCCAATCTCCGCGTAACTACTCGAACCAGGGCGTCGTAAACACACGGGTCAAACTGTTTGCCGACGTCCACTTTGAGATGGTCCAGCGCCGCCCGCGGTTCGAGCGGCTCGCGGTACGCTCGCTTGGACGTGAGCGCGTCGAAGGTGTCTGCCGCGCAAAGGATCCGGGCGCCGAGGGGAATGTCTTCGCCGGCCAGGCCAAGAGGGTAGCCTGCTCCATTCCAGTGCTCATGGTGGTGCTCGACGTACTTGAGCGGCTGCTTGATGTGAAACAGCGGTGCCAGGATGTCGAGCCCGATCTGAACGTGCCGTTTGACGTGCTCGAATTCCTCGAAAGTGAGCCGATCAGGCTTGTTCAGGATGGCCTCGCGAATTCCGATCTTTCCAACGTCGTGAAGACGTCCGGCCACTCGCAGGTCCTCGCACACAGCCTCGTCGAGCTTCAGCTCCTCGGCGAGCTCGCCGGCAAGCTCAGCGACCCGTTGCGAGTGACCGCGCAGGTACAGGTCCTTTGCTTCCATTGCGTTGATGAGCGTCTCGGCAATGCTGACCGACATCAGCCGGAGGGATTCCTTTTCGCGCTCCAGCTCTGCGGTACGCAGCGCAACCTCTTCCCGAATGAGTTTGTCCAGTCGCCGTTGCTCAATGAGCTCCGCGCGTTTGGTGAGAGCGCGCTCGACCGCCTGTTGCAAGTCAGCAAGCTCCACGGGTTTCATCAGGTAGTCGGAAGCGCCGGCGGACAAGACTTCCGTCGCGGTAGCGGCATCGTTGACGGCTGTCAGCATGATGATGGCGAGGTCGTGGTCGATCGCTCTCGCCTGCGGCACCACCTGGACGCCGGTCATGCCGGGCATGCGAACGTCACAGAGCATCAGAGAGAACGACTGCTTCTCCAGTATCTCCAGCGCCTGATCGCCTGATCCGGAGATCTCGACGTCGAAGCCGCGGGACCGCAGAAACTTGCGCAGCGCGAGACGGATCGTTTCCTCGTCATCGACGATCAGAATCCGCGTCATTTCGTTCCCTCGGTGTATAGCGGCAGAAGAATGGTGAACGTCGTCCCGATCTCCGGCTCGCTTTCGACTGAAATGGTCCCGTCGTGCGCCTGGATGATTCCGTAGCTGACACTCAATCCGAGCCCCGTTCCTTTGCCCGGTGTCTTGGTGGTGAAGAACGGCTCGAATACCCGCTGCGCGACTGAGGCCGGCATACCGTGTCCGGTGTCGGATACCATTACCTGGACCACGCCCTGCTTTCTCTGGGTGGTGACGGTGAGGTGACGAAGCTCAGCGCCATCCATTGCCGACTCGGCGTTAACGACGAGATTGAGAAGCACCTGCTGGAGCTTCTGTTCGTCGCCGCGAACCTGTGGATTCGATTCGTCGAGATGCATGTGAACTTCGATGCCGCTGGAGCGCGAGGCGAGCGCGCGAAGGCGCACGGTGTGTTTGACGATAGTGTTGACGTCGACCACGACATCTCGAGCGTCTGTCTTGCGCGCGAAAAGAAGCAGGTCGCGAATGACACCGATGGCGCGATCCGCTTCACGTTTTATCAGACTCACCGACTCGAACTGCTCGCCTTGAAGCCGGTCCTCGAGGAGAAGCTGTGCAAAGGTAGAGATTCCGGTCAGGGGGTTGTTCAGCTCGTGCGCTACGCCGGCGACCAGCTCACCGATGGCAGCGAGCTTTTCAGTTCGCCCGAGGTGGTCGGCAACCTTCTGCTCCTCGGTGAGATTTCTGACGCCGACGACGAGCCCAACGATGTTGTCGTTTTCGTCGCGGATGTGGCTGAGCGTGACGGCCGCGGGGAACTCCGTTCCATCCTTGCGGCGGTGGATGTGCTCGCCAGTCCATAGTGGCTTGTCGAGCGGCAACGCGGGGATTGTCTGTCTTCGCGAGCGCTCGGCGGATTTCACCACGAAGTCGTCGACGGAGAGGCCGGAGATCTCTGTCGCTTCGTAACCGTATTCCCTGATGGCGGCGGTGTTGGCGTACTGAACTCTTGCATCGACGCCAAGGATCAATACCGGCTGATCCATGGTGGCGAGAGCGGCTGCCAGAGTGCGTTCACGAGCGTGGATGCGCTGCTCGTCCTCGCTGAGGAGCAATACATCAATCGCGAGCGCGACAGCCGGCGCGAGACGCAGCAGCGCATCGGCGTTGGGACCTCCCTGGAGCTGCGGAGTGTCAGACGTGACGATCAGAATTCCCAGGCGGCGATTACTGGCGATGAGTGGGATCGTGATCGCCGATTCCGCGGGCACACGATCGGGAGTGTGGGCGCTCTCCCTCAGGTTCTCGACGAAGATGGGCTCTTCGCTGAGCCATGCAGCACGGACTGCGCTCTGATGTACGGGAGCTGTGAGTCCTTCCATCGTTGCGCAGCTCCCGTTGGCGGCGACGCAATAAATGGTGTCGGCATCGCCGGCCAGTATACCGATCGCTTTCCCACGGGATGGCACTACCTCGTCGAGAATCTTGAGAATGTTGTGACTGGCGTGCGCGACGGTGACTTTGCGAAGCGCCAGGCGAGCGATCTCCGCAGCAGCTTCAGTTTGTCGCTGCTCGCCACGCTGCGCATCGAAGAGCCGCGCGTTTTCGATCGCCACCGCGGCCTGGCGCGCAATGAGCATGATGAGATCGAGATCGTGCGAGTCGTAGGCGTTCTGCTTGTACGACAGGATCTGCATCACGCCAACGGTGCGATCGTGATAGGTGAGAGGCGCGGTTATCTCGCTCTGCACCTCGCGCCGCGCGGCGACCTGAAAGATCGACCCGGTCCACCACTGCTCCGGCTTGGAAGAGATGATCGGAACGCCGGTCTTGAAGACTCTGGCGATGGTCGCCGTTCCGTTCGGAAAATCGTTGACGCTGTCGTCCTGCCGCTCATGCGAGTCCACGACGATGCAGTGGGCCTCGAAGCGCTCAGACGCCTGGTCGGCAATCACCAGCGCGAAGCAGGGTGCGTCGACCACTGAAGCGACCGCCTTGTAGATCTCGCGGTAGGCCTGTTTCAGCGAGATAGTGGCGGAGATGGCTTGCTGAACGTTCGCGACGGCCGCGAAGCGCGCGGCTCGTCGCTCGAGCTCAGCGACGAGCTCAGTCGTCAACGAACTCCACCGTTACCGGACGTGTGATGACGCCAGACCTGACCCCTTCATCGAGAAAGAGACGAATGGCGGCGCGACCGCGCTCGCCATAGTCGAGGGTCCAGTCGTTGACGTACATGCCGACGAACTCGTCCGCCTTGCTGCGTTCCAGTCCTCGCGCGTAGCGCATCGCGTGGTCGAGTGCGCTTTTGCGGTGGTCGAGTCCGTAGGCAATGCTCTGTCGAAGGTGCCGGGATACTTTCTTCTGCACATCGGGCGGCATGTCTTTGCGGATGACGTTGCCTCCCAGTGGCAGTGGCAGGCCGGTTTTCTCGAGCCACCATGCGCCCATGTCGGCGACGAGGTGGAAGCCCTCTTCCTTATAGGTAAGCTGGCCTTCGTGGATCAGAAGTCCGGCGTCCACCTGGCCATCCATTACCGCCTGCCCGACCTGGTCGAACGGCACCACTACGGGAATGAAATCCGGCTCATAAAGTTTGAGCGCCAGGTAGGCGCTGGTCATCATGCCGGGAACGGCGATGCGCTTACCCTTGACGTCGGCGCGCGTCATCGGCTGTCGGGAAACCAACATCGGTCCGTAGCCGTCACCCATTGAAGCACCGTGCGGGAGCAGCGCGTAGCGATCGGACAGGTATGCGTACGCATGAATGGAAACGGCGGTCACATCCAGCTCGCCGCGCATCGCGCGGCCGTTCAGCGTTTCGATGTCCTGAAGCTCGTGAACGTATTCGATCCCCTGCGTATCGATCTGTCCGTCGGCGAGCGCGTAGAACATGAACGCATCGTCCGAGTCGGGACTATGAGCGAGATGAATTGTGCTCGTCGACGTCATGTCCTGGTTCCCAGACTCTTGCGTGCCTGTTGAAGTGCGTTGGTGATGTCGTCCTGATGGCGAATGTATTCATCACGCTTGGTGGCGAGCTCCGCCTTTTGCGCCGCGACGAGCTTTCGCTCGTATGAGCGGACCTGTGCAGTGTCACCGGCAATGGTTGCCAGGCGTGCTTCGAGAATCAGTCCCAGCAGATGGTTTGGATTTTCACGCAGTATGGAGTCGGCCTGCGCTTTCGCCAGCGGCAACGCGCCGACAACCTCTCCAATGCGTCCCATATCGTAACGCTGGTCG
>DATBXT010000143.1:0-6846 GCA_036514115.1 Gemmatimonadaceae bacterium | reverse complement strand
CCGCCCCCGTCGTGGGATGCGACCGCCACGCACACGCAGTCTGCAAAGACCTGCGCGATGACCGCCGGCGTGATCACCTGCACCTGATTAGGCTGACACTAGCCTGAAAGAACGGAGCGTCGAAAGACGCTCCGTTTTTTTGTGATGTACCCGCCCTTCGGAATCGAATGGATGGCGGCGGTGGTGTTCCAGTGATACCGTCGACGGGTCTGCCGCCCATCGTCATGACGTGCTGCCAACACTCGCAGAGGTTCATCGCGGCTACACCCTTATCGAGCTGATCGTTGCGCTCCTTCTCTTCGCAGTTGGGGGCCTTGCCCTCGCCAGCACCAGCGCGGTACTGGGCAGATCGCTAAACACCGATGCACTGCGCGAGAGAGCGTCGCGCATAGCCACCACCCAGATGGAAATGCTCGCTGCCGGATGTCGAAGCGCCTCCAACGGCGGCATGAGCTACGCGCAGATCCGGTCAAGCTGGACGGTCGCCCGGCCGAGTGCGAGCACCATCGATATCCGGGAATCCGTCAGCTATCCGAGCTCTCGCGGACTCCGCTCCGACTCGTATCGCGCGCTCATGGAGTGTAGATGACGTCGAGACGCGGTTTCACTTTGATCGAGCTCGTTGTTGTACTGTCGCTCCTTGGCGTGACTGGCGCAGCGATGGGAATGCTTCTGCTGCGCCAGCAGCGGTTCTATCGCGGGGCGAGCGAGCTGCTATACGCGCGGGAAAGCGTGCGCGACGCACTGGATGTTCTCGCCACGGACCTGCGTGGAACTGCAGTAGAAGACACGATGCGGGTGCTCGCCGATTCTGCGGTCGAGTTTTACTCCGCCATTGGCACCTCAGTGGTCTGCCAGGTCACCGATAGGGAAATCGGACTGCCGCGCGCGGTGCCTTCGGGCAATACTCTCAGCGCGTTCGCGACTGAGCCCGATAGCGGTGACCTGGTCTTGTTCTATCAGTACGATGGCACTGGCGGCTTCTGGGAGCGCCACCGCATCGCAGCATTTTCTGCTCGCGCGCTGGGCTCTGTGTGTCCAGGTTCGTCCGGATTCTCGGGCGCTGGTGACCTCGCATCCGGGTCGCTGGGATTCCAGTTGACGCTCGACGCGCCTTTGAATGGCGGCACGCGACCGGGAATGCCGGTAAGGTTCATCCGCCGCGGCAGGTACAGTCTCTATCGCGCCTCGGACGGCGTCTGGTATCTCGGCTACCGACGCTGCAACGCGCTCGGAGCATCATCCTGCGGCGCCATACAACCGCTCAGCGGCCCGTACCGCTCGTACAGCAGCAGCCCTGCCGCGACCGGGTTGCTGTTTGAGTATTTCGATCGCAGTGGCGGTCGTCTGACTCCGACGTCTTCGCCTCTCGATTTGGCGCGGGTGGATGTAACTGCGCGCTCAGAGAGCACGCAACGCCTTTCGATCGAAGGCCGCGCCTTTCGTCCCGGAGATTCGGCGACGGTTTCGGTCGCGATCAGGAACAGTCTGCCGTGAAGGAACGCGGGCTCTCCAGTCGTCGTCAAAGCGGGACCGGCGGGCGAAGAGGATTCGCGCTGGCGGCCGCGCTCCTGGCGGTGATGCTCATCGCGGCACTCATGGCAAGCGTCTTCCTCGCGGTCACTGAGGAAACGAGGATCGTCGCGATGTCGGGAGCGAAGCAGGTCGCACTCTCAGCCGCCGAGTCGGCTGTCGAGCAGACTATCCTGGATTGGCCGAGGGTGCCTGGCGGTCCCCTTGGCATCTCTGGTCTCCGGTCCAGCACGATCGACGGATTCGGGATGTCCGTCTCTGTCTCGATTACGCCTCTCGACTCGACTCTGTACTGGATCGTTGCGGATGCAGGTCGCGTGTCGTCTGGAGTATCCGCGACCCGACGCATCGGTGTTATCGCGCGTGCGCGTCTCGGTCCGTACGGGTCGATAACAGTCGAGCGCATAGCTGGACGATGGTGGTCGGAGCTTTTCTGACCGATGGCAGCGCATCGTTACTTTCCCGCCAATTGAATCGTGTCTTGTTCGAACGACTGGTGACGGACTAAGGAGGCAGCAGTGCCACTCGGTTGGTCTCCACGCAAACGCAGGCAAACAGGGTCCTTGGGTTGTAGCGCCTCTGGTGTTTAGCAGGAAGGCGCGGCCCGAGTAACACCCGCTTCTTTTTCAAGAAAGGGCCGCGATGGGGTTATTTGGCCGAAAGAAGACTACCGTAGGGCTCGACATCGGATCAGGCCTGGTGAAGGTCGCCGTAGTCGATCACTCGAAGTCAACGCCAGAACTGATCAAGGTTGCGATCACTCCGCTTCCCGATGATGCCATCGTGGAAGGCGAAGTCATGGATCCGCACCTGGTCTCCGATGTCATTCGCACCACGATCGAGTCGGTAGACGCCAACACCAAGGCGGTAGTCGCCGCTGTTGGCGGTCGCGACGTGATCATCAAGCGTATCAAGACAGAGCGCGTGAAGGAGCAGCAGGCCCGCGAGCTTATGCGCTGGGAAGCCGAGCAGCACGTGCCGGACGTCGATTCGGTGGAGCTCGATTTCCAGATCCTCGAGGATGATGGCGGCAGCCGCGACGAAATGAGCGTTCTGCTCGTCGCAGCCAAGCGGGACCTCGTCGAAGCAAAGCTCCGCATCCTCGCCGAAGCCGGCATCACTCCGAGCTCGATGGACGTCGACGCCTTTGCACTTCACAACGCTTTCGAAGTCAACTATCCCGCCGCGATGAGCGGCGCAGTCGGCCTTGTCAACATTGGCCACGAAGTGACGAACATCAACATTCTCGACGATGGTGTTCCGATTCTCACCCGCGATCTTCCGGTGGGAACCCGTCGTCTTCGTGAAGACCTTCAGCGCGAGCACGGCCTTTCTGCCGCCGACGCCGAAGCTCTCATTAGAGGCTATGACCGGTCGCCGCAGCTGGACTCGGTGATCGCGGCGCGTACCGAAGAAATTGCAACCGGTCTCGAGCGCGCAATCGCCTTTCTCTCGACCTCGCTCAAGGGCGATGGTCAAATGAAGGCGGTCTACACCTGCGGCGGCGGATCACGCACGCCGGGTCTTACCGAATCACTTGGGCAAAGACTGAGAAAGCCCGTGGAGCTCGCGAATCCTCTCGCCACGATGTCGGTGCGCGAAGGAGCGCTCGAGTCGCTGGTGACCGACGAGGTCGCCCCGCTGCTCATGCTTTCCATCGGTCTTGCCCTGCGCAAGAACTAACCCCGGAGCACAGACACAATGATCGAGATCAATCTCCTCCCCGGGGACGCGAAGAAAAGGAAGAAGGGCGCGAAGACATCGTCGAGCGCGCGGATCAACTTCAATCCGAGACAGTGGCTCGCGGGGATCACCGAAAAAATCACCGACAAGTACATGCTCGGTGCGGTCGCCGCAGTCGGAGTTTCAGGCGCTCTTATCGTCCTGCTCTTCATCAGCCAGACGGCGAGAGCCGCGATGCTGGAGTCGCGCGAAACGAAAGCAGTGAAGGATTCCGCGCAGTACAGCGCGGTCCTCACAGCGAAGGCGCGCGCCGAGGCGACCCGTGATTCGCTCTATCAGCAGATCGCGGTGATCAAATCCATCGATGACTCCCGCTACCTCTGGTCGCACCTGATGTACGAGATCAGCAACGCGCTGCCTCAGTACACCTGGCTGACCGAAGTCTCCCAGACCAGCAATCCAAAGAGCGTGGCAGCTGCCGATACAACGAAGAAGGCGGCACCCGCGGACACGAATACCACCCAGTCGCCTCGCGAAAGGGCGGCGGCGCGGGATCGCGCGAAGAAGCAGCGGGCGGATTCACTGCTCGCCGATGCCAAAACGGTTCAGTTCAAGATCATCGGCCATACGGTCGACATTCAGGCGTTAACGCGCTTCATGAAGTCGCTCGAGGCGTCGCCGTTCATTCAGAACGTCCAGCTCAAGCAGTCCGATCTGGTGCAGGCCGAAGGTAAGGAAGTCACGGAGTTCACATTGCAGGCGGAGACTCAACCTCCGCCGCCGTTTGCAGTGAAGACCGTTCCACTCATAGTCTCGGCGGTGCAGTAATGGCATTCGGCGCGAACATGACGAAGCGTGAGCAGACCATGGCCGCGATTGGCGTGGGTGCAGTGCTCCTGCTCGGCGCATACTGGTACTTCCTGTACAAGCCGAAGTCGGCAGAGATGACGGTGATACAGGCGCACGTGGACTCGCTGGACAAGAAAAACCAGCAGGCCAAGGCGGACATCGCCCAGGGAAGTCTGCAGAAGCTCAAGGCGCAGGCGACCGAGTACGAGCAGAGTCTCAAGATCATGAGACAGCTTGTGCCGAGGAGCAACGAAGTGCCCGCGCTACTGGAGGACATCTCCACTGCGGCGCGTCGCGTCGGGCTCGATCTCGCGAGCGTGGAGCCGATGCCGGTTCTGCCGGGCGAGCAGTTCGACACCTATCGCTACAAGCTCGGCGTGATCGGCGGATATCACCCTGTCGGCCAGTTCCTCAGCAACGTCGGCTCACTGAACAGGATCATCGCGCCGGTGACGATGCAGATCAAGCTGCATCCCGTCACCGCCCAGACCAAGGCGCGAGTGAAGAAGGGTGAGTCGCTCGTCGACACCGAGTTCCAGGTGCAGACGTACGTCGCACGCACAACGCCATACGCTCCGCCATCGGCGGTGAAATAAGATGAAGCGACCATTCTCTTACGCTATGATTTTCGTGGCCGCGGTTGCCACCGGGGCCTCGGCCCAGGCCCGCGCGCAGGTTGCATCGCGCTCGACGCCGAACACCGCCGCCAATAGCGCAGCGCCAAAAACCTCGTCGCCGGCGCCGAAAGCTCCCGCGACCGGTGCGTCCAAAGCGGCGCTGCCGCTGCCGGCTCCTGCACCAGCGGCTGATACTGCGCCGAAGGTGTTGATCAACCGCGAGGTTTTCCAGTACGAAGGTGACGGTCGCCGCGACCCGTTTGTGTCGCTGCTGACCACGTCGGACCTCAAGCCTCTCCTGACCGACCTGAAACTGGTCGGCGTCGCTTACGATCCGCGCGGACAAAACTCTGTTGCGGTTTTGCGCGATGTCACGTCTAAGGACCAGTACAAGGTGAGAGTTGGCCAGACGATCGGCAGAATGCGGGTCGCGGCCATCCAACCGAAAGCAGTGATTTTCACGATCGAAGAGTTCGGTTACAGTCGTCAGGAGCTTCTGCCGATAGCGCCGCCCGATTCGACTAAAATGAGGCCTCGTCAATGAGCATGTTGAAGGCGCTGCCGGCAGCGGCGCTCCTGTTCCTGCCCACGGCTGCGACCGTTCACTCAGTCAGTGTAGTCCCGTCATCCGGGAAGACTGAAGTGGTGATCGGTGTGAACGCCGCCGTCGAAGTGCAGGACTTCACGCTCGACGCACCCGCCCGGGTTGTCGTCGACATGAAGGGAGCGACCCTCGACATGCGGTACCGGACCTACGACAAGGTCTCCCGCGGCGGCATAACGAACGTTCGCTACTCGCAGTATCGCCCCAATATCGTCCGCGTCGTCATCGAGATGGACGCGAAGCATCCGTACGAAGTGAAGCGCAGCAACGGTGAGGTTCGGGTATCAGTGACCGGCGGAAAGACTGCCGATTACAGCTCGTGGTCCTCGTCGTCGGCGCGCTCTACATATGCAGCTGCTCCCGCGCCGACACCGGTCCGCCCGGTCTCGACCACGGCAGATGTGACCAGTACCGCGACCCCCGCTGCGCGTACCGCGTGGAAGCCCCCAGCAACGAAACCGGCTTATACGGCGCCGGCGACCGAGTCCAACGTAGTCGCGCAGGTCGAGACCTCGCCCGCGCCGGCAACGACCCAGGATGATTATTCGGCGCCCGTTTCCGAGCCGACGCGCACGACCCGCTCGACGTCCGATTACGTCAAGACGTCAAGCCTGTTTGTCGCGACGCAGCAGTCGCAGCAACCACCGATCACGGTAACCTTCCAGGACACCGATATTCGCGATGTGATCGCGTCGTTCGCGGCGTTCTCGGGACGCACTATCGTCGTCGGAAAGGATGTCACCGGAACGATTACCGCCGAAGTCAAGAACCAGCCGTGGGACGTCGCGCTGCGCGCGATCCTGCAGGGTCAGGGTCTCGCCGCGTCGGAAGATCCGATCTCGGGCATCATCACGGTCGACAGCTACAGCAACATTCTGAACCGTCAGGCGTCGGAGCCGCTGCAGACGCAGCTGGTCTCGATCAACTACGCCCGCGCGACCAACCTAGTGCCGACGGTGCAGCAGCTTCTACAGAAAGACTGCCTCGCCAACGCTCAGATCCCGTCGAGCGGCAACGTCTCGCAGAACAATCAGCGCCCGAACTGCGTCGCACGCGGTCTGGTGGCGGCTGACAGTACCACCAACACACTGATCATTACGGAGACGGCTTCACGCCTCGCCGACGTTCTGCAGTACGTGCGCAACCTCGACGTTCGCACCCCGCAGGTCGGCATCAAGGCGAAGATCATCTTCGTCAACAGAACCAACATTGAAGACATCGGCCTCTCGTACGATCTCGGCACGGGCACCGACCAGTTCTTCAGCCAGCTTATCAAGCGTCCGGATCCTTCGACGCTCAAACCGATCGACACCAACGGCGACGGAGTTCCTGACGCACTCGGCGGCGGCACGCCGTTCCAGGGCGACAGAATTCTGCTCGGCGGCAACGCGCTGTCGGCGATCGCCAACGCCAATGCACGAGTCGTGAACCCGGCGCTCAGCGTCGTCTTCTCGACCGCGCTCGGCAAGTTCCAGCTCACCAGTTTCCTCGACGCTTTGCAGGAAGTTCGTCTGGCAGATCTGCAGGCCGAGCCGAGTATCGTGACGCTCGACAACAGGC
>DATBXT010000142.1:0-5559 GCA_036514115.1 Gemmatimonadaceae bacterium | reverse complement strand
GACATTCCGGTTTATCACCCCGACGTGAGGGTGTTCGAGGTGTTCGATTCCAACGGTCAGGCACTGGCGTTGTTCTACGCGGACTATTTCAAGCGCGACAACAAGAGTGGTGGCGCCTGGATGGACCAGTTCGTCGACCAGTCGCACCTTATCGGCACCAAGCCGGTGGTGTTCAACGTGGCGAATTTCACCAAGCCCGCGGCGGGTCAGCCGGCGTTGCTCACCTACGACGACGTGTCCACGATGTTCCACGAGTTCGGCCACGCTCTGCACGGGATGTTCTCCAACGTGGAGTATCCGACGCTCTCGGGAACGAACGTCCCGCGCGATTTCGTGGAATTTCCGTCCCAGTTCAACGAGCACTGGGCGCTCGAGCCGTCGGTCTTCGCCAACTACGCCAAGCACTATCAGACCGGCGCACCGATGCCGGTCGCGCTGGTGGACAAGATCAAGAACTCGCGAACCTTCAATCAGGGTTTCGAAACCACGGAGCTGCTTGAAGCATCTTTGCTCGATTTCGCCTGGCATACACTGCCGGCGGGCTCGATTCCAACTGACGTCGACGCATTCCAGAGCGCGGCGCTCAAGCGCTTCAATGTTGCCGTGCCCGAAGTTCCGCCCCGCTACCTCAGCACCTACTTCTCGCACATCTGGGATGGCGGATACTCGGCAGGCTACTACGCCTATACGTGGAGCGAGGTGCTCGACGACGACGCGTATGCCTGGTTCGGCGAGCACGGCGGTTTGACGCGCGAGAACGGGCAGCGCTTCCGCGATCTCGTGCTGTCGCGCGGTTCCACTTCAGAAGCGGCCGACCTGTACCGCAATTTCCGCGGACGGGATCCGAGCGTGGACGCGCTGCTGGAGCAGCGCGGGCTCAAGGGCGATGGGAGCACCGACAAATAATTGAGCTCGACTGACCGGGTGCCAACTTCGGGTACCCGGCAGCCCCAAGGCGCTCGCAGAACTGCAACTGAACGGGTGCGAGCAGTGAGTAACGAATGTTGCCAGGCGCGGAGTTCACGACGTCGGGACGTGCCTATGCGCAATTCCGGCCACAGGCAGTGCCTATCACGCCACTGAGGTAAGTCCCGGCGTAGTGAACTCTCTGCTCACACCTAGACTTCTCACTGCTCGCACCCGTTCTGTTGCAGTTGATGCTTTGAGCCTCGAGTTACCCGACTCGAGCACGATCGCTCGTTCTCCTCCGGATGTCCTTTTCCCAACGTCCTTCTTCTCCCGATGTGCTTCTATGGTAGCGCTCGGCATCCCGAGAACTGTCCCCCCTCTGTCCTGAACATGACACTTCTGCAGTAACAAATGTCTGTTCGCGCACGATATCCTTCTTGACAAAAACTTTACCAGACAGCATTTAAGGGTCGCGTTTCGATTGCGGGCAATCCTCCCTCGCCGATTCCGACTCCAGGAAAATCGGCGACCTTGGTGTTCCCGCCACCGGCTAATGCGATTCGGCAAGGTCCACTTCACCACCCCCGTGGAGGACATGCGTATGGCAGTAGTTCGTCGTTTAACTCTCGCGCTCGCGGTCGGCATGCTATGGCCGGCACTCTCGAGCGCACAGAATCCGGTCCCGCCCACGGGCACGATCACAGGACGAGTCGTTGAGGCGGGAACCCAGACACCGGTTTCTGACGTCAGCGTCGTCGTCGAGGGTACCCGCCGCGGCGCGGTAACCGGAGCTGATGGCACGTTCACCATCGGCGGTGTCCCATCCGGCTCGCAGACCGTGCGCGCCAGGAGGATCGGATTCGCCGCCCCGGTGCAGATCGTCAACGTTCCCAATGGCGGAGCAGTGACTGTCGTCTTCTCTGTCGATCGCCAGGCGGCGGTTCTGCAGGAAGTCGTCACCACCGGCTACGGCACTCAGCGCCGGCTGGCGGTTACCGGGTCGATCTCCACGATCGAGGCGGACCAGTCGAAGGTGGCCGTTCCAACCAACGTCACCAACATGATCGAAGGCCGCGCCGCCGGAGTCCAGGTCACCCAGAACAGCGGTGAGCCTGGTGCGGGCGCCCACATTCTCGTTCGCGGCGGAACTTCGATCAGCGCCAGCAACGAGCCGCTCTATGTCATCGACGGCGTTGCTGTCACCGGCGATCAGGTCGAGCCAGGCGGGTTCGGAGTCAGCGGCGATCCGCCGCTTCCGCGCAACCCGCTCAATATGATCAGCCCGTCCGATATCCAGACGGTGACGATCCTGAAGGATGCCGCGGCAACCGCAATCTACGGGGCGCGCGCAGCCAACGGTGTCGTTCTCATTGAGACCAAGAAGGGCAGCGCCGGCGGACCGAGCATCGAGTACAACGTCTCGGCCGGCATGGCGTCGAACCCGACCCGTCTCAACTTCCTCACCGGCTCGCAGTACCGCGACTTCATTCAGTCGCAGGTTACGGCCGGAGTTCTCCCCGGCACCGCATTGGCTGGTGAAGGCACCGCCAACACGAATTGGGAAGACGAGCTGATGCACCGCGGGTCCACGATCAATCAGGACCTGGCGTTCTCCGGTGGATCGGCCAACACCCAGTATCGCGCCTCCGTCAACTATTTCGATCAGCGCGGCGTCGTCGTCGCCAATGGTCTGCGCCGCATGCAGGCTCGCGTGAACGGCACGCATCAAGGAATTGATGGCAAGCTCCGGCTCGCACTCAATCTGACCGGCTCCCACGTCAACAACGACTACCTCGCCTTCAACGAAAACAGCGGCTTCGAAGGCGGGGTTTTTGTTAACATGGCGAACTTCAATCCCACTCGCCCCGTCACCGTGACCGACGCAGCGGGAGTGGAGCACTACTACGAGATTGCGCCGGGCGCGCAGTCAGTCCGTAACCCGGTCGCGCTAGCCAATCAGGTTCTGGACAAGGGCGCATCGGATCGTACCCTCGGCAACATCTCGGGCGACTACGACATATTCGATGCGTTGACCGCCCGCGTGAACATCGGCGTCGACCGCACCGAAGGCGAGCGTAGCTTCTACGCGCCGCGCATCAGCGCGTTCGGAGCAGGATTCAACGGCGTCGCCCAGCGCGCGAGCCGCGACCAGACAAACAAGCAGCTGTCGACCTTGCTCACCTACCACCCGACGCTTGCAGCAGCCCGCGAGCTCGAGGTGATTGGCGGTTATGAGTTCAACCAGAACACGGTCAACGAATTCGGCGTGCAGACGCGCGACTACCTGACCGATGCATTCACCTACAACAGCCTCGGCAGCGGCAACATCGTCGAGCCGCCGTACGCTCTCAAGACGGACAGCCGTATCGTCTCGTTCTTCACCAGGGCAAATGTTGGAATCGCCGAGAAGTATTTCGCGACCTTCGTGCTGAGAAAGGACGGCGCGTCGCAGTTCGGTGAGAACCACAAATGGGCAACCTTCCCCGCGATCTCGGGTTCGTGGCGCTTGAGTCAGGAACCGTTCATGAAGAACGGGCCGCTCAGCGAGCTGAGACTTCGCGCCGGATGGGGCAAGCAGGGTAATCCTGCGGTGCCGCCGTATTCATCGCTCATCCTGCTCGGTGCGGATGGAAACTCGCGCTACGCATTCGGCGACAAGCCGGTGACGGGTGTCACTCCAATCAGAAATGCCAACCCCGACCTCAAGTGGGAAGAGACGGCGCAGACCAACCTCGCGTTGGACTACGGCCTCCTCGGCAACCGGTTGAACGGGAGCCTCGAGTACTACGTCAAGAACACCCACGACTTGCTGCTGACGGTACAGGTACCGCAGCCGGCGGTAGTCGGTGATCGTCTCGAGAACATCGGAAAGATCCGCAACAAGGGAATCGAGTTCTCGCTCGACGGACTGGTAATGGAAAAGCCCGGCTTCAACTGGAACGCCGGCGTCGTCTACTCGCATGACAGGAACGAGGTCGTGGATCTGGGCGGCAGAACATTCATTCCGGATGCTCTCGCCAGCGGACAGGGTCAGTCGAACCAGTTCACCCAGAGAATCATCCCGGGTCAGGCACTCGGCACGTTCTTCGGGCCTGTTTTCACCGGCGTCAACGCAGCGGGCCAGCAGTTGTTCACCCACTACGACATTACGCGCGATGCCAATGGGGTAGAGACCAGCAGAACAGCGAATGGTACCACGACCGCGCCGAGTGGTGACGATTACGTCATCCTGGGCAACGCTCAACCGAACTACACGCTTGGCCTCCACACCAACGGCAGCTGGAACAAGTTCGACTTCAGCATGCTGATCAACAGGGTGGCCGGGCAGAAAGTCTTCAACAACACGGCGCTTGTCTGGTCGACCAAGGGCAACGGACTCCAGGACAAGAACTTCCTGGTGTCGGCGCTCAACGATCCGACCGGTATTCACGAGCCGGCAATCTTCTCTTCACGCTGGATCGAAGACGGGTCATTCACTCGTCTGGCGAACCTGACCATCGGCTACACCTTCAACCCGCCAGGCTTCACCCATATGGCGAGCGGTGCCCGCGTTTACCTGTCGGGCGACAACCTCGCTCTATGGACCCCGTATTCGGGCTACGATCCTGAAGTTCACTCGCAGCTGCCCGGTCTAGCACCCCGCGGCATCGACTACCTCCACTACCCGCGTCCACGCACGTGGACGGGAGGTCTCCGTGTCGCTTTCTAGGAGCCACATCATGAGCAACAAAATCTGGGCGGCAGCCGCGGTTGGCGCGCTCGTCCTGTTTCCCGCCTGCACGGACCTTACCGAGGTCCCGCAGAGCGCCATCACCCCCGAGAACTACTATCAGAATGAAGATGAAGTGATCGGCGGTCTGGCGTCGGTTTACGCCAATCTTCGATCGACGAACGACGAGTACTACAACATCTCCGAGATCAGCACCGACGAGATGATCGTACCGACGCGCGGACAGGACTGGTACGACAACGGCAAATGGCTCGACATTCATCGACAGACATTTGCGCCGGCCAGCCCGGCCGGTCTCGACAACATCAACTCCGCGTGGACGAACCTGTTCATCGGAGTTGCCCGCGCGAACGTCGTTCTCAGCGGCATCGAGAACGTCAACTTCACGAGCAAGGCGACTGTCACCGCCGAGCTGCGCACGTTGAGAGCGTTCTATTACTTCCTGCTGATGGATCTGTTCGGTGGTGTTCCCATCGTCACCGATCCCGCGATCGAGGCGCGCCCGCAGAACACGCGTGCGGAAGTTTTCGCCTTCATCGAGTCCGAGCTGAAGGCGGCAAGGCCCGATCTGCCGGCCAAGTGGTCGCAGGACATGAACGGCCGCGTAACCCAGGGCGCAGTCGACGCGATGCTGGCGAGCCTTTATCTGAACGCGCAGGTCTTCACCGGCACCGTGAGCGCTACGGGCCTGCAGCCGGGCACCCAGCGCTGGCAGGACGCGTATAACGAAGCCAATGCGGTGATCACCTCCGGGAATTATTCGCTGGCCACCAACTGGCGGCAGAACTTCACTGCCGACAACAACCTCACGCCGGAAATCATCTTTGCCGTCAAGTATCTGAACGTGACGGACATCGGCCTGAACTTCCTGATGCGCGCGCTGCACTATAACCAGTACAGTGGCGCCGAAGCGCCGTGGA
>DATBXT010000141.1:0-3860 GCA_036514115.1 Gemmatimonadaceae bacterium | reverse complement strand
CCCGACACCGAGATTCTCGGCGCGCGGGTGCTTTCCACATGGATTGGTGGGAAACGCGTGTACGATGGGGCGAGCGCGGCACATCGCTTGCCCGTTAGGTAGCAGAATTTTCCACTCCAGCTCGCACATCATGCTCCGCCGGTCACTCGGCTTATCGATAATTGTCCTCGCCGCGCTCTCGTGCGCCCGAGACGACACTGCTTCAGCACATCCGCGCAAAGGATCCGACTCCGACGACGGCGTTCCGCCGCGCCCGTCGGTAATCGCGGCGCCATCCCAGCCCTACAAGGTCGCCGCGGTAGCGGGCGGAGGCACCATCACCGGCTCGGTGGATTTCGAGGGATCAGCGCCTGTTCCCGAAATCATTCGGCCGTCGGTCGACCAGAATGTGTGCGGAAACTCAATCGTTTCGAAGAATCTCGCGCTCTCTGGAACGCGCGTTGGCGGCGCGGTGGTATGGATCACCGACATCCGCAGCGGAAAGGGATTCCCGATGGAGCGTCGCTTCGATCTGACCAACGACAACTGCGTTTTCGATCCTTTCGTGCAGGCGATCACGACCAACAGCACGCTAAACGTGTCCAGCGACGATCGCGCGCTGCAGACCAACAAGTTCTTCAACGTCGGGACCGGGCAACTGATCGCTGTCGCGCCGTTCAATGACGACGGCGAAATCGTACCCGTCGATCGTTTTACTCAGCCCGCCGAGGTCGAAGTGGTGAGTGCGGAGCATCCATGGGCGCATGCGTGGCTCGCGGTCCTCGACCATCCGTATTTCGCACAGACCGCGGCGAACGGCACGTTCAGCATCGACGCCGTCCCGGCTGGGAGATATCACGTTCGCGCCTGGCATCCAGCTCTCGGGTTTGCCGACGACAGCGTGACCGTGACGGCCGGTCAATCGATCAGCGTTGCGTTCAAGATTCGCAAAGCGGCCCCGGCCACTCCGTCAGGGCCTGCGGTGAATCAGTCGACGGATTCAGCGCGCGGCGCGGCGTCGGCCACCCCTGCCGTTCCCATCCTGCCGACGCCATCAACCACGTCTCCCGCGGCTTCGAGCACGCCACCGGGGGCCAGCTCTGCGCCGCCCCCGCAGCGTTAACCGACCAGGGCGTCGCCGGGCCTGAACTGCCCGCGATAGAGCCTGGAATAGATTCCTTCCGAAGCGAGCAGCTCATCGTGGCGTCCTTCTTCGACGATCACGCCGCGATCGATCACCACCAGGCGATCGGCGCGCAGGACGGTGCTGAGTCGATGCGCGATGATCAAGGTCGACCTGGCTCGCAGCAGATCTTCCATCGCGCGCTCGACGAGGCGCTCGCTCTCGCTGTCGAGGCTGGATGTCGCCTCGTCGAGAATCACCAGGGCTGGATCTTTGAGAAAGACGCGCGCGATCGCGATTCTCTGTCGCTGTCCACCCGACAGCTTCACGCCGCGCTCTCCGACCCGGGTATCGAAGCCCTCGGGTAGCCGCTCGATGAACTCGACGGCGTGGGCCGCCCGCGCCGCGGACTGAATCGCTTCTTCACTGGGCTGCGACCCGTCGAGTCCGATCCCGGCGTACGCGATGTTCTCCCTGATCGTTCCGCTGAACAGAGTCGGCTCCTGCGGAACGATTCCGATCGCGCCCCGCAAGTCGGCGAGCCCGAGATCGCGGATGTCGATGCCGTCGAAAGTGATCGTGCCCGACGTGACGTCCCAGAATCTGGGCAGCAGCGATGCGATGGTCGTTTTGCCTGCGCCGCTCGGTCCGACGAGTGCAACGACTTCGCCCGCGTTGATACGAAGCGAAACGTCGTGGAGAACCTCAGGCAGCACGGGGCTGTATCGAAAGCTGACAGCGTGCATCGCCACCTCCCCGCGGAGAGGGCGGGGCAGCTTCACTGGACGCACCGGTTCCTTCACCGCCGACTCGGCTTCCAGCAGATCGAAAACCCGGCGCGCGGCGCCGACTGCTTCCTGATACGCTCCGAAGAGCGACGCGAGTGATCCGACCGCGCCTGCGACGTAAAGCGCGTAGAGCAGAAACGAGACGAGCGCGCCCGCAGTGAGATTCCCGGCGAGCACCTGGCGGCCACCCTGCCACAGAACGGCAACGACGCCGCCGAATCCGCAGAAGGTGAGAATGCCGAAAAACGTCCCGCGAATCCGCGCCCGACGGAGCGCGGCGTCGATCACCTGATGAAGGTGTGAGCCGTACCTGCGCACTTCCTCGGCTTCGGCCGTGTAACTCTGTACGGTTCTGATCTGCGAGAACGCCTCGTCGGCGGTGCCCGTAGCCTCGGCGATCCTGTCCTGAACGCCAGTACTGGCTTTGCGGAGCGCGCGCCCGAAGACCATAGCCGCTCCCACCACGACCGGCACCACGGCAAGCGTCGTCGCCGTCAGGCGGCTATCGGTGATGATGAGCAGAACTATTCCACCGATGAGGAACAGCGTCTGCCGCGCGAACTCGGACAGGTTGTAGCTGAGCACCGTTTGCAGAACCGTCGTGTCCGCCGACAACCGGCTCGTCAGCTCACCGGTACGCCGTTCGGTGAAAAATCCGGGAGACAGCTGCACGAGGTGCGCGAACAGATCTTCGCGCAAGCCGGCGATTACCAGCTCCGATGTTGAGGTGAGGAAATAGACCTGGATGAAATTGAGTAGTGCCTGTATCGCGAACAGCGTCAACAGGCTCAATGCGATCTTGTTCAGCAGTGCTGCATCGGCGGAAATGAACGCTGCGTCGAGCAGATGCCGGACGATCTGCGGAAAGGCCAGCGCAATCGTCGCGCTCGCCACCAGACACACGAACGCGATCGCCAGTCGCCAGAGGTACGGACGGATACGTGGAAGCAGTCTGCCGAGTGGTCGTGGTGACGCAACCGGCGGCTGCGCTCGGGGCGTCGGACGCTGCGCCGATACGGCGAATGGCGGCGGTGTCGTCACCCGAGGACCTTGCGATCGATCGCCATCGCCAGGAACAGCAGCGCGAGGTACAGCAGCGAGAACTTGTAAACCCACCACGCCGGCGCAGTCCACTCTTTCGCGGTGAGAACGCGGACGACACCCGCCAGCAGAACCAGGCCGAGCACCAAAGCAGAGATGAAGTAGATGATCCCAAACGCCCCGAAGGTGAAGGGCAGCAGAGTAAATGCGATGAGGATCACATTGTACCAGAGCATCTGCATCATCGTCTGACGCTCACCCCACACCAGCGGCGCCATTGGGATGCCGGCGCGGCCATAGTCCCGCTGCTTGAGCAGCGCCAGCGCCCAGAAATGCGGAGGCGTCCAGTAGAAGATGATGAGGAACAGGTAGACGGCGGTGAGATCCAAGGTTCCCGTCATCGATGCCCAGCCGACGAGCGGCGGGAATGCGCCGGCGGCGCCGCCGATCACGATGTTCTGCGGGGTCGTTCTCTTCAGCCAGCGCGTGTACACGAAGACGTAGAAGTAAAATCCTCCCAGCGCGAGCACCGCGGTGAGGACGTTGGTGAATCGCGCCAGCAGAAAAGTGGCGGCGGTTGCAAGAGCGACTCCGAAAGCGAGCACCGACCTCGGGCCCATTCGCCCGCTGGGGATCGGGCGCAGACGGGTGCGTGACATTTGGGTGTCGATGTCGCGGTCGAGGTACATGTTCACCGCGTTGGCGCCACCGGCCATCAGGTATCCGCCAATCAGAACTACCACCACGAGGAGCCAGGTGGGATTCCCCGCGACGAACATCGGCGCGACCGTAGTCACCAGCAGAAGCGAGATGATGCGCGGCTTGGTGAGCATCACCATGTCGCGCAGGAGCGAGGGCTCCGCTTGTTCTCGCGCGGTGACGTCCATCAGGTGCTGACCCCTTCAGGAGTGGCGAACTTGCCGCGCGAA
>DATBXT010000140.1:0-11977 GCA_036514115.1 Gemmatimonadaceae bacterium | reverse complement strand
CTGCTGATCGTCCAATGCAGTCAGCCCCCACGCCGCGGTGGTTGACGCGTATGCCGGGTACCACAACGTGCCGCTGAAAGTGAGCAGCGCGCCCAGCGCTCCCGTCTGAAGTACGGTTCCAAAAAGCAGAAAAACCGCGAGCCCGCGCCGGAACTCTCCCGCCCGGGCGGCGAAGATCGTCCACCAGAACAACAGCGCGCTGAGCAGAAAGCTGGTGTGCTGGAGGGAATGCATCAGCTCACTCGTCAGCGTCGCCTGATACAAGCGGGGCAGGTGCCATAGCCACAACGCGATCGCGTGCAGCGCGAAAGCGAAAACCGGCGCAGTCACGGCTGCCCACGTTTTTCTGACGACGTCCGCCTTCGCCATACCGCCGACTTCCCTGCGCCATCCAATTGGCAGCGACCAGATGAAGGCGACGACCGGCCGCCCGAGAACAAGGAGTGGCGCCGCCACCGAGATCAGGAGCTCGTGCTGGGTCATGTGCGCCGAAAAGAGCACTCCGCCCAACGCATGGAGTGGTGAGACCAAGGCCAACCCCAGGACCAGCCAGCCGAGGAAGAAGCTGGCAGCCTCCCACGTCCGCAGCCCGGCGCCTCGAGCAGATGCTCTCCAAAGTCGGACGACACCCGTGACGTACAAAGCCGCAGTGGATAAGAGCGTGGCAACGACCACGGGCTCCCATGACCACGCCGACCAGATCCGGTCGGGCGCTATCGAACTTGTCTCGTGCGCGAGCAGGGTCGCAGGCATTGCAAGCAGGACGAGCGCGGCGGCCCCTGCAACTTTTGCCACTCTCAGCTGCCGTGACATGCGCCGAGGAAGAAAATGGGGATCCATTGCAGGAGCAGACCAAAAAAAGCTGTCGCCGAGGCGAGAACTCCGATGGTGGCGAGGAAATGGCTGCGCGCGAGTAGGCCTCCAGCGGTTGGCTCGCGCTCGCCGATTCTTTCGCGGAGCCGCCAGCCAACGACGCCGGCACCTACGGCGACGACCAGAAAGAGAATTGCCAGGACGTGCAGAACGATCGAGCTGTCGTTGACGCAGGCGCGATCGACGGTCGCGTACGCGATGATCACATTGGCCAGACCGGCAGCGGGCCCGCCGAGCGCCGCGAACCAGAGTGCGAGCGAGGTCCGCGGCCGGACTACTCTCTCGGAAGTGTTCGTGGGCGCCGTCATATGAAACGCGGCGCGACGAATACGATTCCGTAGAGCGCCACCCACGAAATCACGATGAAGTACCAGTAGACCGCCATCACGGTGGCATCCGTGTAGTGTTTCTTCTCAACGGGTCCGACGAACATGACGAGAGCGATCAGCAGCGTCTCTATCGTTCCAGCAAGGAGGTGTGCGAGGTGGACGCCAAGAATGGTCCAGGTGATCGAGCCGTAGGCGTTCGAGTCGTATCGCGTGTGCAATGCCCTGAACTCAAATCCCCGCAGCACCATCGCAGCGATGCCGAACAGGACGCCGATCATCAGCCAGGTTCCGACGACACCTGGACGCTCGTGACGGTGCGCGAGTCGCGCCGCGATCCAGAAAGGCGCCACGCTGACTGCCAGCAGAAGAAGGTTGATCGAGGAAACCCCGAGATCCGGCAGCAGAGTACGTGGAGGCGGCCACGTGTCGAAATTCCGACGAATGTAGAAGTAACTGACCGCCAATAGCGCGAATGCCGCCCCCTCTATGAAGATCATAAGCAGGTTGCCCCACCATATCGGCGCGTGGTGACTGAACGCATGGTCGGGCAGAGCAGCTACGTCGACGATCGGACGGCGTCTCATGCGATCCGCTCCCGCCGGCGGTGGCGCGGGGTGTCATGGTCGGGTGAGATCGTCGGCCAGAACCAGCAAGTCAGCACAATTGCCGACATGATGGACCCCACCGTCACGCCCCACGGGGTGAAGATCGCCAGGATGATCGCGCCACCGCCGAAAATCGCCAGCAGTAACGGCAGAATCGTCGGGCCCTTGAACTCGTAACGATGTTCCGGCTCCGCGTCCATGATGCTCGTGAGCAGCCCTTCGTGACGATCCGTGCGAAGTCCGGTGACCACCGCCAGCTCACCATTCCGAGCATCCCAAAGTGGGTCGCGTCCCTCGACGACCGGAATGAAAAGGTGGCCGTAAGATGGCGGCGGAGAAGTCGTCGCCCATTCGAGAGTGGCTGCCTCCCAGGGATTATCGCCCGCGGGCACGCCGGCGCGCAGACTTACCCAAACGTTCGCCAGAAATACCGCCACGCTCGAGACAATGATCACGGCTCCCATGCTCACCAGAAGGTTGAGCCCGCCCCAGCCCATCTCCGGTAAATAGGTGTAAACGCGTCGCGGCATGCCCATCAGCCCAAGAATGTGCATGGGGAAGAACGTGACGTTCATTCCAATGAAGAACAGCCAGAAATTCCACTTGCCGAGGCGTTCACTCAGCAGTCGTCCGGTGACTTTCGGGAACCAGAGGTAGATAGCGCCAAACAGTGGGAAGACTGCACCGCCGATCAACACGTAGTGGAAGTGGGAGACCACGAAGTAGGTGTCGTGCGCCTGCAGGTCGAACGGGATGGAAGCGACCATCACGCCGGTCAATCCGCCGATGATGAACAGAAAAAAGAAGCCTATCGCGAACAGAAATGACGTCGTGTACCGCGGACGTCCGGACCAGATCGTCGCGATCCAGCAGAATATCTGTACCCCGCTCGGCAACGCGATGGCGGTGCTCGCCGCCGTAAAGAAGCTTTGTCCGAGCAAAGGCAGGGGCGTTGCGAACATGTGATGCACCCACAGGCCGAACCCGAGGAACGCGGTGGTAATGAGCGACAGCACCATTGCCGGGTAGCCGAAGATGGGACGGCGCGTGAAAGCCTCGATGATGGACGAGAGCATCCCGAGCGCGGGGATGAAAATGATGTAGACCTCTGGATGGCCGAAGAACCAGAACAGGTGCTGCCAGAGTAGCGCGTCTCCTCCCTCCGCGGGATTGAAGAAGTGCGTGTCCACCAGGCGGTCCATAGCCAGCATGGTGCTGCTGACGACGATCGAGGGGAGCGCAAAGATGATCATGAACGCCGTTATCAGCTGCGCCCACACGAACAGCGGCATTCGATTGAGCGACATTCCCGGCGCGCGCTGCTTGAAGATGGTGGTGACTATTTCCACCGCGCCGATGAGCGCCGCGATCTCGGTGAACGTGATCATCTGCGCCCACACGTCCATCCTCTTTCCCGGCGAGTACTGAGGGCCGGAAAGCGGCACATACGCAAACCACCCCGCGTCGGGGCCAGTGTTGTAGAAGAACGCGACGTAGAGCAGGACGCCACCGAACAGGTACATCCAGTAGCCGAGTGCGTTGAGGCGCGGGAATGCAACGTTCCGCGTACCAATCATTATCGGGACGA
The DNA here is from genome assembly GCA_036514115.1 of Gemmatimonadaceae bacterium. Classification (GTDB taxonomy): domain Bacteria; phylum Gemmatimonadota; class Gemmatimonadetes; order Gemmatimonadales; family Gemmatimonadaceae; genus UBA4720. Next base: position 8,582 of record DATBXT010000140.1, on the reverse strand, counting down.
GGTAGAGCCCGATTGCCTCCATCACGGGCACGGCGAACAGGAACATCATCGTGCTGCCGTGCATCGTGAAGATCTGGTTGTACAGGTCCGGGCCGATGAAACGGTTTTCCGGACGCGACAGCTGCGCGCGCATCATTCCCGCCTCGAGTCCGCCGAGGATGAAGAAGATGATCGCAGTAACTATGTAGCGTTTGGCTATCGACTTGTGGTTGGTCGAGGTCAGCCACGCCCAGAGACCGCTGCCTTCGTCCCACGAGCTCGAGAGTCGGGCACGTGTTTCGTCTTCCTCGGGTATCGTGAGAGTACCCGGGCGACGGTCGGGATCGTTGAATGCCGGCAGTGCCTGTGCGTGCGCCATTATTTCAAAGTCCCGAGATAGGCGAGAAGCGCCTGGAGCGCCGCCGGGTCGAGCTGGTTCGGCGGCATTTTTGCGCCCGGTTTGATGCTCTGCGGGTCGAGGATCCAGCCGGCCAGATTCCCGACGTTGTTGGGAAGCGTCCCCGACGCGATCGTTCGACGGCTGGCCAGGTGAGTCAGATCAGGCCCGTACTTGCTGCCTGCTCCGGTTCCGCTGATGGAATGGCACATCGCGCAGCTGGCACTGAGAAATACGCGTTCGCCCGCCTGCGCCAGCGAGTCCGTCGGTGTCGAGGCGGGAGACTGCTGGGATGTCAGCCAGCTCTCGAATTTGGCGCGCGGCTCCGCCACGATGAAGAAAGCCATCTTCGCGTGCTGGTGTCCGCAGAATTCGGCGCACTGACCGCGATAGACGCCGGCGGTGTCGGCGCGAAACCATGTTCGCGTTTCATGTCCCGGGATCAGATCCTTCTTCCCGTCGAGGTTCGGCGCCCAGAAGCTGTGGATCACATCGTCGGAAGTCATCTTGATGAAGACCGGCCGGCCGACGGGAACGTGAATCTCGTTGGCGGTTTCCACCGTGTTGTGCGGATTTCCGAGATCGGGGTACTTGACCTCCCACCACCACTGGTGCCCTACGACGTCGATCCGAAGCGGACGCAGACCGCCCACCTGGGATAGCGACCTCGCCGCGGATACGTCGACAAACATGAACAACAACAGAATGAGGGCCGACGCGGCGGCGGCCGATGCCACCCATCGAATCCGCGTTCTCTCGCGATCGGGCTCCTCGATATCGTCGTGCGCGAACGCCAGTGGGCGAGTGGAAGCGCGCCGCATCGCGAACAGAAGACCGGCGATCACGACCACGTAAACGACCGCCGCGGTGATGACGAGAAACAAGGTCAGCTGCGAGATCGTCGCCGCTTTTGTTCCCTTCGGATCGAGCGCCGACTGGAACCCGGAGCAGGCGATGAAAAGCCCCGCGAGCAGAATCCCACCGCCCCGCGCCGCCGAGCGGCGCAGTCCGCCTGCGATCATGGTTTCTCGGACGGCGGCGGGACGAAGGTCGCCTCGGGATGTCCCTTGTCGCGCGCCTGTTCCGACTCCTTGTACATCATGTGATCGTCGCGGCTGGATCGAATGGCCTTGCCTTGCAGCCCGCCAAGCGAGCGCACGTAAGCGACCAGCTGCCAGACCTGGTAATTCGGAATCCTGCCGCGAAAGGCTGGCATTCCTCCCGGTCGACCTTCGGTGATCGTGGCGAAGATGTTCTGCGGATCGCTGCCGTAGATCCATTCGTTGTCCGTGAGCGGTGGACCTATTCCGCCGCCGCCGTGGGAGTGACACCCACTGCAATTCATCTGATTGAAGAGCGTCTTGCCTTCGCTGACGGCGTACGCATTGTCCTCGTACGGGTTGCGCGTGCCGGCCTCGACAAAAGCCGGGCCTGGTTGGAGCTCGCTGACGATGACAGCATTGGACGCGGTGGCGGCCGGCGGCATTTCGCGGAATCGACGCTCTTCACGCTTGCAGCCGAGGAGCGCAGTCGCAGCAAGCGCGGCGAGCGCAAGTCTGTAGGCGGTCATGATGCCGGCCCCGCACGGCCGACGTCTATCCTCGGCACGCCGTAGTCCTGAAGGATTCGATCGATCTCACCCCGTCGGCGCTCGATGATCGCGTTCAGCTGGTCGCGCAGCACGTCATTGCCTCGGCGCACACCCATCGAGATGTCGAACACGAAGGGGAGAAAGGGCAGATCGATCTGCGGCGATACGGGCGTCACATTGAGAGGAACCGATTCACGCTTCGCGAAATAGCCGGCAAGCGGCCCCCAGGCGACGCCGACATCCACGTCGCCACGCGCCACCGCGTCGATCAGACGCGCCGGCGGATTCGGCTGCCGGTAATCACCATACACGCTGTAGCCACGGACGTTGGTGATGATATTCCGATTGGAAAGCGCGTGCGCGGGCGGAGTATTGGTCGCGTCGTCGCCGATCAGCTGCACTCCGATACGAAGCTTCCGGAGACGCGGGTCGTCGAACGATGCGACCTTGAGGTGCTTGTCATCGCGGGTAACGAAGACGTAGGTGGACCTGTAGTACGGCACCGTTGTCCTGACCATCTCGAAGCTCGAAGGCACGCCGATGAGAACGTCGCACTTGTCCTGATTCAGGCTGTTGCGAACGAACCCGCGACGCTGCGCCCACCACACGTACGTCAGCTTCGCGTCGAGATCGCGGGCAACGACCTCCGCGATTTTGTTCTCGAAGCCCTGCTGCGCCTGATTGGAGAACGGCAGGTTGTTCGGATCCGCGCACACTCTCAGCTCGTGCGCGGTAGTCGCGGCGCGCGCTGGACCACATGCAGCCGAAAGGAGGCCCAGGGCTGCGACCGCTGTGATGGCGGCCCGGGAAACCATCATGTCAGGGGAGCGAGAACACATAGAGCGTTCCTCCCTTGTTAGTGACGTTTGGCAGGTCGTTCATGGCGTTCACGAACCCAAGCGCCGCCGAAGAATCACGGGGGTCAATGTTGCCGGCGACTACCGCGCCCGACCACCCGCCGACACCCGACAGGATCGCGATGTACTGCTTGTTATCCGGCCCGCGATAACTCACGGGCTGACCGATGATCCCGGAGCCCGTCTTGAACTTCCACAGCTCCTTCCCGGTCTGGGCATCGACGGCCTTGAACCATCCTTCCATCGTCCCGTAGAAGGTGACGTTACCCGCGGTGACGAGCGCGCCACTCCAAACGGGGAAATTCTCGGGTATGCGCCAGACCAGTTTTCGCGCCACCGGATCCCACGCGTCGAGGAAGCCACGGTTGCCTCCGGGACCCGGCGTCATCTTCACGTTCATCCCCACGAACGGCGTTCCCGCGATGTAGTTCGCCTCGACGGACTCGACATCCTGGCAAAGGTTCTGATGCGGGATGTATATGAGGCCGGTCACCGGCGAAAACGCGGACGGCTGCCAATCCTTGGCGCCAGGTGAAGCGGGGCACGCGTTGCGTATCACCGAGCCCATCTTCGGCTCTTTCTCGTCGATGTACTTGATGCGCCCGGTCTTCAGGTCGACGCCACTCGAGGTATTGATGTATCCGAACGGGTCGGCCGAAAGGACCTCTCCGTTCGTCCGATCGATGGTGTACAGATACCCGTTGCGGTCCGGATGGATGAGAACCTTCCGCGTCTGTCCGTTGACCGGTATGTCGAGCAGGATGTTCTCGTTGACGCCGTCGTAGTCGTGCAGATCGTGGGGGCTCATTTGGTACGCCCACACAGCCTCGCCGTTGTCCGGATCGCGCGCGAACAACGTCGAGCTCCATTTGTTGTCGCCCGGCCGCTGCTCCGGATTCCACGGGCCAGGATTGGCGGAGCCGTAGTAGATCAGGTTGAGCTGAGGATCGTAGGAGATCCAACCCCACACCCCTGCCCCACCGACTTTCCAGGTTTCTCCCGGCCACGTCTTCACCCCGAGATCCGGCTTTCTGTCATCTGCGTAGAATGGTTTGAAGCGCGCGCCGATCTTGACGTCGGCGTCAGGTCCGGTATGGTAAGCGCGCCATACGAGCTTGCCCGTTCCCAGGTCGAGCGCGGTGAGCCAGCCGCGAATCCCGAATTCACCGCCGCTGTTGCCGACGATGACTTTGTTTTTGACGATCAGCGGCGCCATCGTCATGCTTTCGCCCAGGTTGATCTCGCCGACTTTGGTCCGCCAGATCTCCTTACCGCTCGCCGCATCAACCGCGACAGTCTGATTGTCGAGAGTGTTGTACACGATCTTGCCGTCCGCGTACGACGCGCCGCGGTTGACAACGTCGCAGCAGGCCACGCCCTGCGCCGCGGCGATGGGCCCGGGCTTGTACACCCACTTCATCGGCGCGCCAGGCTTGGTAAGGTCGAGCGCGTAGAGATAGTTGGGGAACGGTGTCACGATGTACATCGTGTTGTTCACGATCAGGGGCGCGGCTTCCTGACCTCTCAGCACGCCCGTCTCGAACGTCCATGCGAGATGGAGGTTCTGCACATTGGCAGTAGTGATCTCGTTCAAGCCGCTGAATCGCGTGCTCGCGTAGTTCTTTGCCGGCCGCACCCACTGCCCATCTTCAGCTTCGGACGCGATCGCTCCGCCGTTGCTGCGACCGGCGACGGACGTCATGGCCGGACGTCCCGGCGTTTGCGCGACTTCGTCGGCGGGCTTCGAGCGTGAACACGCCGCCGCGAGAGCCCCGAGAAGGAGAGATCCGGTGAATCCGATTTTCAATGCGGGGAGAACCGCCCTAGTGCGCGCCATGAACCCCTCGCCAGTCCACCTGGGAAGATGGTGCATTAGTATTGCACTGGTTTGTGTGAAACTTCGCAATCGAACCGGACAAATGCAGAAAGTATTCCGCCGTCGGCGGAATCGCGTTTTCCTCGTAGATCACATCACGCGTCATGCACTATCGCACACAGTCGCGGCGACCATTCCGCGCAAGGTACGCTAGCCGACGGTTTTTTTGCGCAGTCGTCGCCATCGTGTTCGCACTGCAATCGATTGCGCCGGCGATGTACGGTCAGAGCTCGCCGCAGAAGTCTTTGCGCATCGGTGTGTTGACTGCCGCTCGTCGGAGTTCCGCGTCAATGTCGATCGAGCGCGGGCTGCAGCTTGGCGCGGCAGAAGCAAACCAAACGGCGCTTCTGTTCGGAAATGACATTCAGCTGTTCGAGAGCCCCGCGAGCACGGATGCAGTGACGAGCGCGAGGAAATTGTTATCTCAGCGTAAGGTTCAGATCATCATCGCCTCATCGGCTGATGACGCGGACGCGCTTTCAGCCCTCGCCGAGCGCGAGCATGTCCTGTTCCTGAATGTCGCATCGAGATCTCCGGCACTTCGCGCCGCCTGCCGGCGCAATACCTTTCATATAGAAGCGTCGGAGTCGACGTATTCCGCGGCGGCATCCTTTGCTGCGCAGTCAGCCGCTGTGCGCGCGCCGGGCTCCGCGCCAACGCCCCGTGTCGATTCCACGGTGTTGTGGTCACCAACGCTGGAGCGGTACGGCGCGAGTCAAATCAACCAGCGATTTCACGCCCGCTACGGCAGCGGCATGGACGGCAGCGCCTGGGCAGGCTGGGCGGCCGTCAAGATTATTTCCGAATCCTTTCTGCGCGCGCAGTCCAGCGACGCGTGGAAGCTCATCGCATACCTGCAGTCACCAGGCACGAGCTTCGATGGGCACAAAGGATGGCCACTCAGCTTTCGAACCGCCGATCATCAGCTCCGCCAACCATTATATGTTGCTACCCGCGACTCGCCCGGCGCGCGTGTGGAGACGATTCGTGATGTGCCCGAGCTCCGGGGCAGCGGCTCCGCGGGTGCCGTCGGCGGGGGCGCGCAGCTCAACGCCGTGCTGGACCGCATCACGCCGCTGATGCCCGCTGGCGGTTGCGGACGGGCCCGCTGATGCCTACCGCTCTGCCAAGGTGTCGACGCGGAATGTGCCTGACGTTCGTGGGGCTTACGCTCTGGACGGTGTCCGCGGATGCCCAGCAGCATCTGATCGCCGTCAGCAATGAGGTCGGGCACAGCGTTACGCTTATCGACGCCGCTACACTCAAGGTGACTCGGACCATCCCGGTCCCCCAGCGTCCTCGCGGAATCGAATTCAGCCCGGACGGCAAACGCATCTTCGTTGCGCTCAGCGATCCGCAAAAAACCGTTCAGACGAGCGGCGACGGCATCGTGTCGATTGATATCGCGTCGGGGCGGATCGACGGAGTTTATCCAGCCGGCAGCGACCCCGAGCGGTTCGCCATAACGCCAGACGGCAAACGCCTCTACGCGGCGAACGAAGACGGGAGCTGGACGTCGGCGACCGACATCGCCACGCGAAAGCTCATTGCAACTCTCATCGTTGGTATCGAGCCGGAAGGCGTGGCCATCACTGCCGACGGCCGGTGGGTTTACGTCACCGCCGAAACCAGCAACAGCGTATCGGTGATCGACACCAGGGCCAACAAGGTTGTCGCGAACTTCCTGGTCGACGTTCGTCCGCGCTCGGTCGCCTTCTCGCCCGATGGTAAAACAGCGTACGTCACCGCCGAGATCGGTGGCAGTCTGTCAGTGATCGATACGCGGACGCGCCGCGTCGTTCACACCATAGCACTCGAGAACCGGCAGGGAAAACCAGTCGGGCTCGCTGTTTCACCGGATGGCAACTGGGTTTACGTCGCCAACGGGAACGCCAATGCCGTGTCGATCGTCGATGCGCGGCGTAACGCGGTGGTCGGACGGATCCCAGTCGGGAGACGCCCGTGGGGGATCGCGGTGTCACGCGACGGCAGAACTCTTTACACCGCCGACGGACTTTCCAACGCAATCAGCGTGATCGACACCCGATCGCGAAAGGTGACGGGCACGGTCAACGTCGGCCGGCAGCCCTGGGGCGTGGCGGTTTCGCCATAAAAAAAAGGGAGCCCTTCGGCTCCCTCTTTTTCACCGACAGCTTTTGCTTACTGCTTGCGAAGCTCGATGCTTCCGTTGACGCTGCTGGCGTGGATGTCGCGGCCGCCGCTCCCAATGGTGCCCGAAGCGTGGCGCGGGCCCCACTTGCCGGAGATCGTCAGGGGAAAATCGCTGTCGATTCCACCGTGGACCGTGTCGAACCGGAACCGCGCATCGAAGCGCGCGGGAACATAGATGGACACTGACCCGTTCACCGTCTTGAAGTCCATGTCTTCGTCGCCCTGAAGCGTCGCCATCCGCGCATCGACGTTTCCGTTCACCGTCTCGGCGCTCACAGGACCCGCGGAAGTGTTGACGTCCACACCGCCATTCACGGTGCCTGCGCGCACCGGCCCATTTGTGTTCCTGACGACTACACCGCCGTTCACCGTGTTGGCCCTCACCTCGGCGCCGACCTCACGCACCGAGACGCCGCCGTTCACCGAGTGCGCGCCGACCTTTATCGACCGCGGCACCCGAACGGTGAACTTCACGTTGGTGTGGTTCTCGTCGTTGCCTCGGTGCCGGATCTGGGATACATCGCCGTCTTCGCAGCGGGAGTTGTTGTTCCAGATGGCGCAGATGGTGACGTTTCCGCCCTGCTGGACAACCTCGTAGTGAATGTCGTCGAGCTCGCGCCCGTTCGACCTTTTTTCAGCCACCAGGTGCACCATGTTGTCGGTGCTCGGCAGGAAATCGACAGAGCCGTTGATGTTGAAGACGCTCATCCAGTGTCCGGCGTCGACCTTGCCGTCCCAGCGCCACACATCTCCTTCGCGACCGTACTGTTGCTGCGCACCGAGTAGCGGCGCCGCTATGACAAGGGCGATTGCCGCCATCGTTGACTTATTCATCATTTCTCCGGGTGGTTGAGCCGCTGTTGATCTCTATCTCGCCGCTAAAGGTTTGCGCGGTAATTCTCGCCCTTCCGTCGCCAATCGTAAACTCCATGTGACCTTCCCTGTTCCTGCCCCTTTCGCGTGGCGGGATCGTGATCGGGAAATCCGCGTTGACTCCGCCGCTAAAAGTTTCGACACTGAAACTCGCGCCCGCGTTGCGTGGAATGTTCAGGACGATCGTCCCGGAGTGCGATTCGTAGGAGTATCTGCCCGAAGGCTCGATCGATCCCGTGTACTTGATGGTGCCGCTCACCGATTCGGTTCTCACATCCCGCGACTGGATTCCGGACAGGGTGATGTCGCCACTGACGGTGCTGGCTTCGACTTCACCGGTCACGTTTTCTGCCCGCAACTCACCGCTCACCGTCTCGGCGCGGAGATTCCCGTTGATCTGGGCGGCGCGAGCATCGCCGGAAACGGATTCCACGCTGACTGTTCGCACCCCGTCAGTCACGTCCACATCGCCGCTAACGCTGGACGCTTCGATCTCGCCCTGAGAGCCCCGCGCCGTGACGTCCCCGGATACCGCCTCGAGTATCAGCTTCGCGCCACGCGGCACACTGACCTCGTACCGGGCGTCACCGCTGTCCCGGTTACGATGTCTTCTTCGACTGTCACCGTCACCCTCATCATCCACGCTCAGAGTCACGCGAGACGAATTCGCGCTGAAGCGAAGGTACCCGCTCTCGATACTCGCCGAGATTTTCACAGTGGGCTGGTCCCAGCCAGTGACGCGGATCTTTCCAGAGACGAGGGAAAGATCCACGGCGCCGCCACGATCGAGTCGCACCGTAGTGTCGATCTGAGTCGCGGTGCGCTCGTCCTGTGCGC
>DATBXT010000139.1:0-4478 GCA_036514115.1 Gemmatimonadaceae bacterium | reverse complement strand
GCATCCCGACGGCAAGAGCAGACTGACGTCCGCGGGATCTGACTACGGGCTCTATCCCTCGCCAGCCGGAGTAGTCAAGCCGGCCAACGAATGGAACTCGAGCATGATCGTCGTCAACGGCAACACGGTTCAGCACTGGCTCAACGGCCAGAAGCTTCTCGAGTACGAGATCGGCAGTCCCGACTGGGAAGCGAAAGTGAAGGCCAGCAAATTCGTGGCGTATCCGAACTACGCCCGCGCCTCGAAAGGATATATCGCCATACAGGGTGACCACGATGGAACGCTGTCAATCCGCAACGTCCGCATCCGGGAGCTAAAGTGAGCGCGAGAACGCGACTGTCGACGATGATGTTCCTCCAGTACTTCATCTGGGGCGTTTGGTTCGTGACGATGGGAACGTACCTCGGCCAGACTCTGCACTTCACCGACCGCGAGATCGGACTCGCTTACGGCGCGACGGCTATCGCCGCGCTCGTCTCTCCGTTCTTCATGGGCGTCGTCGCCGATCGTTACTTCTCGAGTGAGAAGCTCCTCGCGACGCTGCATCTGGTCGGCGGAATCGTGATGTACATGGTGTCCCTGCAGACGACGTTCGCGACGTTCTATCCGCTGCTGATCCTGTATGCCCTCTGCTTCATGCCGACGCTTTCGCTCACCAACTCGATCTCGTTTCATCACGTCGCCGATCCCGGGCGTGATTTTCCGATCATTCGCGTTCTCGGTACCATCGGCTGGATCGTCGCCGGCATTATCGTCGGCAAAGTCTTCCATGCGGACGCCCTCGTGCTGCCGATGAGGCTCTGCGCTGGTGCCTCGATCCTCATGGCGGTCTATTCCTGGGTGCTGCCTCACACGCCGCCGAAAGCTGCCGGCTCTGCTTTCAGTGTCCGCGATGCACTCGGCCTGGACGCGCTGGCGATGCTCAAGAATCGCGACTTTTTCATCTTCGTCGCCGGCTCGTTCCTGCTCTGCATCCCGCTGCAGTTCTACTACACGTTCGCGAACCCGTATCTGAATGAAGTGAAAGCGCCCGACCCGGCTTTCATTCAGACGTTCGGCCAGATGTCGGAGATCTTCTTCATGCTCCTGCTGCCGATCGCGCTGAGACGCTTCGGCATCAAGGTCATAATGCTCGTCGGCATGGCAGCGTGGGCGCTGCGCTACTTCGCGTTCGGCAGCGGTGCCGATGGTCCGGTGATGTCCCTCATCTACCTCGGCATTCTGCTGCACGGCGTCTGCTACGATTTCTTTTTCGTCAGCGGACAGATCTATACCGACCAGCGGGCTGGTGAGCGCATTCGCGCCGCGGCTCAGGGTCTCATCAACTTCGTCACCAACGGTCTCGGATACTTTGTCGGTGCATTCGTTTCCGGCGCGGTGGTAAATCGATACGCGACCCCCAATTCAGCCTGCACGGACGCAGGCGCGGCCGCTCGCGAGTGTCTGAAGGTGACGCACGACTGGCATTCGATCTGGCTCGTGCCGTCGGCGGGCGCGGCACTCGTGTTCATCCTCTTCGCGATTCTGTTCAAGCCGCGTGGCGGAGTCGGAGCGACATCGGCGCCCGAGCCGGCGACCGGGCCGGCCGGAATTCCAGCCTGAGGTGCGAATGACACGACGATTCCTGCTGGGTGGAGTACTCATCGCGGTTTCTTCAGTCGCCTGCTCCAACGATCAGACCCAGGACACGCGGTCGACCATGACCCAGCGCGAGAAGGACAGCACCCTCGCGAACTCGCAGATACCGGGCGCGAAAGCCGTGAAGAAGGCCTTCACCACTGCTGACTCGGCCACCGCCCGGCAAAATCGCATCGACTCCGCCCAGAACAATCCCTGACGGGACTTGAATTCGGCCTCGCATTTGTACTGACTGAGGGGCATGTCAGTAGCGACCGTTCTCGAGCAGGAAACCGAAGAAGAACAACCTCTAGCTGAACCGATCGCGGCGCCCCCCGAAGGGGCGCCGCACAAATATCTGATCGCGTTCGCTGTGGTGTTGGCGGCGTTGATGCAGGTGATCGACAGCTCCATCGTCAACGTCGCGCTCCCCGACATGATGGGAAACCTGGGCGCGAGCCTCGACGAAATCGCGTGGGTCTCCACGGGATACATCCTCGCCAGCGTCATCATCATTCCCCTCACCGGCTGGCTCGGTGATTTCTTCGGCCGCAAGCGCTACTTCGTCGGCTCCATCATTCTGTTTACGGTCACGAGCTTCCTTTGCGGAGCGTCCGGATCACTCTCCGAGCTCGTCTTCTGGCGCATCGTGCAGGGCCTGGGTGGCGGTGCGCTCATGACTGTGTCGCAGGCCGTGTTGTTCGAGTCATTCCCGCGACGCGAAGCGGGTATGGCGATGGCGCTCTTCGGACTCGGCGTCATGGTCGGCCCGACGATCGGCCCTACCCTCGGCGGATGGCTGACCGACAACTATGGCTGGCCGTGGATCTTCTACGTGAACCTGCCCGTCGGCGTGCTCGCCGCGGTGATGATCATCGCCTACGTGCACGACCCTGAGCACCAGCAGAAACCAGCGTCGATCGACTACGTCGGCATCGCTTTCCTGGCGGTCAGCGTTGGTTCATTGCAGTACCTGCTCGAGTACGGGCAGCGTGAAGACTGGTTCGATTCCCGAACGATGACCATTCTGGCGATCACCAGCGCGATTACCGGCGTCGCGCTCATCTGGCGCGAGCTCACCACCGAACATCCGGTAATCGACTTCCGCGTTCTCAAGCACCGTCAGATGTGGGTAGGGACTCTGCTCGGCGTGGTGATGGGAGTCGGCCTCTACGCTTCCGTCTTTACCCTGCCGGTATTTCTGCAGAGCAATCTGCGCATGACCGCGCAGCAGACGGGAATAGTGCTCCTTCCTGGCGCACTCGCCACAGCGGTGTCGATGGCAGTGATAGGCCGTCTCACCAATAAGGTGGATCCGCGCATCCTCATCACCACCGGCGCGCTTCTTTTCGCTGGCGCAATGTTCCGCCTATCCCGGATCACCGGCGAAAGCGGCAGCCACGATTTCTTCTGGTCGCTGATCATGCGCGGCGTTGGGCTCGGGATGATGTTCGTCCCTCTGACGACGATCACACTCGCCGAGCTGAGTCATCGCGAGCTGCCTCAGGGAACGGGTCTCTACAATTTCTTCCGCCAGCTCGGCGGCTCCCTCGGCATCGCCGCGATCGCGACCCTCCTGTCCCATTACACCGCCCAATTCCGCGCAATCCTCGCCGAGCACATCAGCATCGGCGATCCGACGACGATGACGCGAATCGATATGCTCACCCGCGGGCTCGTCGCCAAAGGAGCGGACCAGTGGACCGCGCGCGCGCGGGCGCTGGAGCTACTCGACCGACAGTTGATGGGGCAGGCGAGCGTGATCGCGTACAGCCGGATCTACGTTCTGAGCGCGTCGTTGATTCTCGGGCTGATTCCGCTGCTGTTGCTGGTGAGGCAGACGAAGGGAGCGGGGGGCGCACAACACGTGATGGAGTAAACCCTGGCGTCTCACTGCTCCGATGGGACTGCAACTGAACGGGTGCGGGCAGAGAGCCACTAAAGGCGCGAAGCAGCGAAGTTCAGGACGTCGGGACGTCTCTACACGCATTCACGACACCCCCAAGCGTTTTTCGAGTGAGTCGAGGCGTCGTGATCACACGGTCGCGCAGGCTGTAGAGCATCTTGCGCACTTCCACCAGCTGAGCGTTTAACGATTCAAAATCGTTTTTTGTGATCGCGCGAATGCTCTCGGCGAAGATCAGGTGGTACTCCAGCTCCGAAGTGGATTTGATCGCGATTGAGAGAAACCGCCCGAACTCCTTACCACTTTCCTGAGCACTTCCTTCCACAATATTCGCAGGAATGGACATTGCGGCGCGGAGCATTTGAGTTCGCAGCGATACGTGATGGGTTCCGCGCATAAGACTGAGCAAGCGGTGGATGTTCAGCGCGAGGCCGTGGGCTTTGCGCCAAACCGTCAGTTTCTTAAAATCGCTCACGTCAAAGCGTAAAGGCCCCGCCGCCGGACCGCGGCATCATTTGGCAACGCCTCTGACATTTTCCCGGCAGAAACGTCCCGACGTCGTGAACTTCGCTGCTTCGCGCCTTTAGTGGCTCGCTGCCCGCACCCGTTCAGTTGCAGTTGATGCTTTGAGCAGCGAGATGTCAGGAGCGACCAGCCGTTCAGTTCCCCTGCCTCGCCTGGAGCTGCTTACTTATGCGCTCCCGCCTTTCCCCCGGCCTTTGCCGGCGCTTCAGCGCCGACTGCCTTGGCATCATCGGCATCCGCGAAACTAATATCCTTCCCGCGCTGCTTCAGCATGTTGAGAATGCCCGATTTGTCCGTTGCCTTGAGGTACGCCTCTTGAGGCTCGACTTTCCCAGTGTCAACCAGCTCGATCAGCGCGTCGTTCATCGTCACCATCCCCAACCGCTTCGACGTCTGCAGAACCGACGGCAGCTGGAAGGTCTTTCCTTCG
>DATBXT010000138.1:0-2792 GCA_036514115.1 Gemmatimonadaceae bacterium | reverse complement strand
CTGATCCATCGGCGAAACGAATTCCGCGCGTCGAAGATCCTGCAGAAGCACGTTTTCGAAAACCCGAAGATCGAAGTGATTCTCGACACAGTCGTCGAGAAAGTCGAAGGCGATCCGAAGGAAGGCATGAAGGGTCTCCATCTTCACAACCTGGTGACCCAGGAGCGGAAGTTCCTGGAAGCCAACGGCCTTTTCATCTTCATCGGCTTTCGCCCCAACACCGGAGTGATCGATGGGCACTTCGACCACGATGTGATGGGCTATGTGGTCACCGACAACGCGATGATGTCGTCGATCCCGGGGCTTTTCGTAGCGGGCGACCTGCGCTCGCAGCTGACCAGACAGGTAACGACTGCGTCAGGCGATGCGACGACGGCGGCAATTGCGGCGGACAAATACATCTCGCGCTTCAAGGAAATGGAGCGTGACGGCGCCGGCGAGGCTACGCGCGGTGCGCTTCAGAGCGCGCACACTAGCGGGGGTGGCTACACCTGATGCGCCCGGCGAGCGTCGGACTCCTCGCCGGCCTGCTGCCATTCGCCGTGCTCGAGGCTCAGAGCGGCGGGACGCCGACAGCGAAAATTGTCGGCGTCATCGCCGACAGCGTCAGTGGCGCGCCGTTGCGCGATGCGGATGTAATCGCCTCAGGCGTAGCAGCCCCGGTAAAGACGGATTCGCTCGGACGTTTCGAGATCGATCACCTTTCGCCCGGCACCTACCAGGTCGGAGTGTTTCACCCACTGCTCGAGAGTCTGGGCATCACCCTCGCCACGCAGCCGTTCAAAATCGGTCCCGACAGCGCCGGCGTTGTAAACCTTGCGGTGCCCTCGGTGCCGACGCTCGTGCATCGATACTGCCCGGATGGGCAGTCGAGTGTGACGCCAGCCGCGATCGCCGGTCGCGTTCTCGATCCAGACGACGACGCTCCCATACCCGACGCGAAAGTCTCGCTGACCTGGACCGAGATTTTTGTCAGCAAGACGACGGGCGTGGTCCGTACGCCTCACGAGCTACACACCGAGTCGAACTCTTCCGGCTTTTTCAAGCTGTGCGCGCTGCCGACCGACCTCGAGGGAACGCTCCTCGTCACCCGCGGAAAAGCGACTTCGCCGGAGATACCGGTCTCGATGAACGGCGCGCTGCTCGACTTTCAGAGCATTTCGATTCCGGCGCGTGATGACGACCGACCAACCGGGATCGTACTCGGTCATGTGCTGTCGCCCGCTGGAAAACCCGTGCCCAACGCGCGCGTCGAGATTCCCATGTCCGCGGTCGCAGGCACGACGCGCGAGGACGGTTCCTTTCGACTCATCGGGGTCCATACAGGGACCCAGATGCTGATTGCACGCAGCATCAGTTACTCGACTGCCGCCGAAGCGATCAACGTGACCTCGCGTGAGCCTCTCGACGTGTCCATGACACTTGGCGAAAAGGTCGCAAGCCTGGACACTGTGATCATCAGCGCGCGCCGGAATGCATACCTGGAGAAGAACGGTTTCTCGGCGCGCAAGAAAGCTGGTGCCGGTTATTTCTTCACCAGAGAGGACCTGGATCGCCGCAAGCCGAACGCAATTACTGACATGGTGAAGGGCCTGCCCGGCGTCACTGTCAGGAGTGTCACGGGTGGCACCGTGCTGCTCGGCCGAAGCAGCGTGACGAGTTTCTATTCGGCGAGCAGTTGCTCGCGGGCGTTCATCGATGGATTCGAGTGGCGGAATCCGCAGCCAGGAGACCTGGACATGATCATCAATCCCGACGATGTCGTCGGGATCGAGCTTTACCAGGCTGGCAACGTTCCCGTGAAGTGGCGCGGACTTCAGGATTGTCTGACGCTGGTAGTCTGGACTCAGTACCGCGGAAAAGCGGGCAAGCAATGAACGTCCAGACGATCACAGTAGGCGCCTTCCAGGAGAATTCCTACCTTCTCGTCGATGAGCGCTCAAATCGCGCCGTGATAGTTGACCCGGGCGGCGAAGGCGAGCGACTCATCGATACGATTGAGGCGAGCGGCGCCACTCTCGAGGCGATCTGGGTGACGCACGCTCACGTCGATCACGTCGGCGCAATTGCGTCCATAAAACGCAAATGGGATGTGCCGATCTACCTGCATCCGCTCGACCGCAGATTGTACGAGGCAGCTTCGCGACAGGCTGAAGTCTACGGGCTCCCATTCGAAGAACCGCCTCCACCGGACCGCGAGTTCGCCGATGGACAGAACGTCAAAGTCGGGGAGCAGGAGATGAGCGTGATGCACGCTCCGGGACACGCTCCGGGACACGTCGTCATCCACGGCGACGGCATCGCGCTCGTGGGCGACTGCCTCTTTGCGGGCTCGATCGGCAGAACCGATTTGCCATTTTCGAATCCGCCGCACCTTGCTGCAACGCTCGAGAAGCTCGCGTCGCTGCCTCCGGAAACCGTGGTCTATCCCGGTCATGGAGTGGAGACGACGATCGGGGAAGAGCGACTATCCAATCCATTTCTCAACGGCACCGCGCGGATCGTGGGCCGCTAACCTCTGATTCAACCACAATGAGTCCCAATACGCGCAGCGAAAAGGATCCACTCGGCTCGCTCGACGTCCCGACGGATGCGCTATATGGAGTGCAGACCCTGCGCGCCGTGCAGAACTTTCCGATCAGCGGAATGAAGCCTCTGCCCGCGTTCGTCGACGCCACGGTGCGGATCAAGCGGGCAGCTGCTCTCACACATAAGACAACCGGCCGGCTCGACGCGAAGCTCGCCGACGCGATCGTCGGTGCGGCGGACGAGGTGCTCTCGGGCAAGCATCG
>DATBXT010000137.1:0-2575 GCA_036514115.1 Gemmatimonadaceae bacterium | reverse complement strand
GGGAAGCTGGACCCGGCGAAGTTCATCCGCATCAGCCGGTCGTCGATCGTGAACGTCGATCACATCGTGCATCTCGAGCCGTGGACGCATGGAGAGTGGGCGGTGACGCTGCGCGGCGGCCGCCGGGTGCTGTCCACGCATGGCTACCGCGTAGGTCTGCAGCGTCTGCTGCAGGGCAGGTAGGCTCCAGAAAACCACGCCGTGAAACGGGCGGCTCGTTCCGCTCGTAGAGGATTGGTGCCCAATCGTTTTGAAGGAGGCGGACGCGCCTGTAGGTTGCGCGCTGCCTCTAGTCGTTGTGATATGTCGACTCGCAGCGACATTCAGCCCCTCAACGGCTAGAGGTTGTTTCCCTCGTGCTTCTGCGAACCTCCAAAAAATGATCATGACACCTCGGCTGTCGATACTTTCGGCGCTGCTGCCATTGGCCTGTTCGACCATCGCGCCCGTCGTGCGGAATGATGCGGTGCCGCCGCCGGCCGTAGCAGCTCACCAGCATCTGATCAGTCCGCAATTCGCGAAGATCGTCAAACAGCCGGAGCTGAACTGCGCGGATTTACTCAGGATGCTCGACGACGCGGGCATCCGGCGGGGCGTGGTCTTGTCGGTAGGGTATTCGTTCAGCGATGAGCGAAAGAAAATTCCGGATCCGGACCGCGCGACGAGTGACGAGAACGACTGGACCTCGCAGCAGGTTGTGAATTCGGGCGGCCGTCTGGTGGGGTTCTGCAGTGTGAACCCGCTGCGGGAATCCGCGCTGGCGGAGATTGGGCGGTGCCTTCAGCTGCCGGGGATGATCGGATTGAAGCTGCACTTCGGCAATTCGGGTGTCAGTCTCCGCAATGCATCGAATGCGCAAAGGATGGAGGAAGTGTTCGCGCTCGCCAACGCCCATCGCGCGCCGATCGTCGTCCACCTGCGTTCGCGGACGGGCACACCATACGGGCGCGAAGACGCGCAGCTCTTCCTCGACCTGTTGCTGCCGCGAACGCCGGATGTTGTCGTTCAGGTGGCGCACCTGGCGGGTACGGCGGGCTTTCCCGACTACGCCGAGGAAGCGATGGACGTCTTCGCGACTGCTATCGAGCGGCACGATCCGAGGACGCGAAATCTCTACTTCGATCAGACGGCGGTCGCGGACACCGCGAGCACTCCGGCCGACGGGGAGCACATCGCGCGGATGATACGGCGCGTCGGGACGAATAGGGTGTTCTTCGGCTCAGATTTGCCGATTGGGAATCCGCCGCCGGCCGAGGCGTGGCGGATTTTCCGCGCCAAAGTGCCGCTGACGGCGGAGGAGCTGCGGGCGATTGCGTTGAACGTGCCGCCTTATCTCGAGGGTCGGTCTTCGGAAATTGCGGAGGCGCCGCGGCTGGTTGTGACTCGGTCCTGGAGTTTCTAGCCCGAAGCTCGCCGGCGTGGTCGGAAACACCCCACTGGCATAGCGCGCACCAGGTCCAGCCCGCAAGCTTCACCGGATCTATGAGAGTTTTCCCAAAGACCCAGTGCGTGAGGGCGTTTGCCGCGCTGCTGTCCGTCTCCGCCTCGCTCGCGTCGGCGCAGGTGACGCCGGCGGCCCGCGACTCGGCGGTTCGGCAGCTCGATACAGTCGTCGTAACTCCGGATCGCTCTGCGACCAGTGTTCGAACCTCCGCCGTTGCAGTGACCGCGGTCCCGGGCGCGCTGATTCGCGCGCTCCCTTTTCGTTCGGTGGGCGACGCTCTCGCGATCGTTCCGGGAATCGCAGTCATCGACGCCAGCTCCCTCTCCGGGAATCCGCGCATAATCGCGCGCGGATTTTATGGCGGAGGAGAGACCGATTACGTTCCCGCGCAGATCGACGGGGTGCCGATAGCGGCGTTGGGAACCGGCGCTGTCGACTGGACGATGCTGCCACTCGGCGCGTTCAGCCGGCTCGAGCTGGTGCGCGGCGCGACGTCATACATCCACGGCGATGCCGCGCTCGGCGGAACTCTGAACACTTTGATTCCCATCTTGCCCGAAGCGCTGTCCTGGCGAGCCGCGGGCGGATCCTACGGCCTCGCCGACGCCGCGCTTCACGCGGCGAGCAATCTCAACGCGTTCGCGGCGAGTATCGCCGGTGATTACCGCAGGTCGGATGGATACAGGATCGACGAGACTTCCTCGGCGTGGAATGTCCTCGCCAAGATCGGGCCAGGCGAGGGGACTTACAGGCCAGCGACAGCCGGCGTGACGCACGGGAGCGTCTCCTCCGTGAATGGATTCGTCCAGCTCCACGGTCGTGACTTCAAGGATCCGGGTCCGCTTCCATCGACGACCGTCGATCCCCGCGCGCGGAATGCCTTTTTCCGCTTCGATGATCTATCCGATCGAACGGACAGGGCCGGGATCGTCGCCAATCGGGAGACGCCGGCGGCGAAGTATGCGGGATACCTCGTCGGCGAGTATGCGACTTCCCGCGCAGTGAAGACGCTGCCTCTGTCGACGGATTTCGCCGACACCAAGCTGCGCCGAACGACAGCGCCGAGGGTGCTCACGTCGGGCCAGATCGAGCTCGGAGATGATGTGCCCGGCGAATTCGGGCGCCTGATCG
>DATBXT010000136.1:0-8505 GCA_036514115.1 Gemmatimonadaceae bacterium | reverse complement strand
GCGAACTTCGGAATCGCAATCGCGGCAAGAATGCCGATGATGACGACTACGATCAGAAGCTCAATGAGGGTAAAACCCTTTTTGTTGCTCATTTAAGTCTCTCCTGAAACGTTTTTTGATCGCCGCCGGCTATTCAAGCCTTTAGCATGACAAAAAGACGCGGCACCCACTTTTCCAGCAACCCTGTATAAGGCAACGCGCAATCCAGCTGATCAGTAGCTACCCTAAGCCATTGCAGCATATGGAGTTAAAAACGGCGCTAGGGGATTCGCCTGAACCCCTTTTCTGTTGCATTTTGCAACTCCCTTGCAAGCTGCAACGCTGTTTTAGCGCCCTGTTTTCAACCATGCTATGTTGGAGCCTCCAATCCATTCTATCCGGCCTCCGCTATCTCTGAGTTCACCTATTCGGGCACCGAGCTGGATGCCGTCGCCGAGGCCTCCAATTACTACGACTGGATCGTGGACTCCTTTGCCGGTGCGTTCGGGAAGAGAATAGCCGAGGCCGGGGCCGGCATCGGCACCGTGGCGCAGCTGGTCCTGGAGCGGGCTGCCCCCGACGCCCTTCTCCTTATCGAGCCCGCCAAAAACAACATTCCGGAGCTGCAGAGGAGGTTTTCCCGCGATCCGCGCGTCCGCGTTTTTCAGGGCTACCTCGACGAAATAGGCGACAGCTTTCCCGCGGATACTTTGATCGCCGTCAATGTGATGGAGCACGTCGAGCGCGACGCCGATTTTCTGCGCGCGGCTCGACGCACGCTCACCGGTGACGGCTCCTTGTTACTGCTCGTCCCGGCAGTGCCCGGCATCTACGGCTCACTCGACCGCGCCTTTGACCACTTTCGTCGCTACACGAAAGGCGGGCTGCGAAAGCTCTTACTCGAGGCGGGCTTCGAGATCGAGAAGCTGCATTATGTGAACGGTATAGGCGTCGCGGCCTGGTTCGTCGCCGGCCGGGTGCTGCGTCGGACCACGCTCGGCCGCACCCAGGTGCGATTCTATGATCGGTGGGTAATCCCCTGGCTACGTCGCATTGAAACGAAAATTCATCCTCCAATCGGACAAAGCCTGCTCGTCATCGCGCGCAAACCCGGAGTGAACCCTCGGTCGTCCGCGAGAAGGACATGACGGTGGGTTCGAGCGACCCATCTCAGCGTCCGGCTTCGGCCGGCAGCTATTTGTGGCGGGCCGCTGGCGTCGTGCTGCTCCTTCTCGTCACTGTACCTTTTTACCGATTGGCCGCCGGACCCGGATCCGACCGAATCGCGGGCGACGTCGTCGACGCTGCGGATGTGGCCCGCACGCTGCTCCTGCTCGGGACGTTGATCACGCTCACGCTGGGCATTCTGGCCAGCAAGGTCTTTGACCCGCAGCGCCTCGAGAGCCGAGTCGCCAACGCAGGCCGCTGGCTGGTGTCGATCCGTCTACCGGTTTATGCCGCATCGCTCGCGGCGCTCTCGGCGCTCCTTTGCCTGGCTTTCAGTGAGTTCGTTCTGCACGGCAAGCCAAACCTGATCGACGCGATGGTCCAGCTCACCCAGGCGCGCTACGTCGCCGCTGGCAGACTCAGTGGACCGGTCGACGCGTTCTCCGAGTTTTGGTACCTGCCCAATTCGATCGTCACTTCCAACGGTTGGGTCTCTCAATATCCTCCCGGTCACGTTTTGCTACTCGCGGCGGGGATGGCAATCGGATCGTCGGCGTTGACCGGCGCGATACTCGTCGCGATTACTGTTTTCTTCAGCGCGCTCGCTGCCGACCTCCTCTTTCCAGACGACAGAGCCGTGGCGCGCGTCGGCGCCCTCATGCTGGCGCTCAGTCCCTTTCTGCTCGGACTGGCCGGCGCCTTCATGAATCACGTTGCCGCGGCCGCCTTCATTTCAATCGCGGTCTACTGCGCGCTGAAGAGCGCGGAGCGTGCAGGGTTTATGTGGGCGATCGTCACCGGCGCCGCGGTCGGAGTGGTGTTCAGTATCCGGCCGTTAACAGCTATCGTTGCCGCGCTAGTAGTAGCGACGATCTGGATGTGGTGGCCGGGCGATATCCGCACTGCGTCCCGCGCTCTCCCAAAAAAGGTGCTCGGCGCGGTGATCGGGATCGCGCCGCTGATCATCGGCGTGGCTGCCTACAACCGGCACTTCTTCGGCAGTCCGCTGCGCTTTGGCTACAGCGCGCTCGTTGGACCACTGGTGAACCCGGGCTTCCACCGAGATCCGAGCGGACACATGTACGGGGCGGTTCAGGCGCTCGAATACACATCGTCGGACCTGACAACTCTCAGCATGTATTTGCTGGAGAGTCCGATTCCAGCGTGCGCCGTGGTGGCGTTGTTTCTCATCCTCTCACGACGGTTGTCGCGCGGTACGAAGATCGTAGCCTGCTGGGCGTTGCTGCCGATTCTCGCGAACGCGCTGTACTGGCACCACGGGTTTTTCATGGGGCCGCGTATGATGAATGAATGGACCGCGTCGTGGGTACTTCTCAGCGCTGTCGCGGCTGTTGGCCTCGTGAGAATGATCTCGCCGCGCGCACAGTTCAGCGGCTACAGTATACGCGCCGGACTAGCCATCGCGTTCCTGCTGGCCTGGATTACCGGAATCGTTTATCTCGGCCCGCAGCGACTCGCCCGCTACGGCGGATCCTTTCTCGCCAGCTCGAGGATCGAGGTTCCCGCGCCTCGCGCGCCGTCGCTTGTCTTTGTGCACGGTGGATGGTCGACGAGAATCGCCACACGTCTCTCGTCACATGGCTTGCGTGGAGATTCACTGGAGGCAGCGATGGCGCTCAATCCAACTTGCGACGTGCAGACCTTCGCCAACTGGTACGCAGCACCGGCGAATGCGCGCGCCGGCTCCGCGCCGCCGCTCAATTTTGACTTCTCGAGCGCCTCGCGGCCCGAGCGAATGGAGATCGCTCAGGGTGATGATATCCGCCTCAACCAGAATCAGCCGTTGTCGCAGCCGTGTCTGGCACAGGTTGCGTCGGATACACTCGGCATCATCGACATTGCACCGTTGTCCTGGCAGTACGATCTGCCCGGGCTCGCGCGCAGCGGCGCGATGGTGGTTCGCGACATGGGTCCGGCTGATAACGCGAAGCTCATCGCGCGCTACCCTGATCGCGTTCCGATGATGTTGCTGCGCCGAGTGAAGGAAGGCTCGCCAGAGCTGCTACGCTACGATGACGCGGTCAAACTCCTCTGGCCACAGGGCTAGAGCGGCGTTAGGGGAAAAGATTGTAGCGGAGTATGTGAAAGAGGGCCGCCATGCCGTCACGCCAGGTGATCTTCTTTCCTTCGAGGTAGGTCCTGCCGGAGTAGGCAACCGGAACCTCGAATATTCGCGCGTTCGCGTGCGAAAGACGCGCGGTGATCTCCGGCTCGAAGCCGAAGCGCTTGGACTTGAGGGTGAGGGAGCGTGCCAGCTCTCCGCGGACCGCTTTGTAGCAGCACTCCATGTCCGTCATGTTCAGATTGCTGAACATGTTGCTCAGCGTCGTCAGGAATCCGTTGCCCACCGAGTGCCAGTAATAGAGCACGCGGTGAGTCCCGCCCAGGAAGCGCGAGCCGAACACAGCATCGGCGCGGCCGGAAATGAGGGGCTCGAACAGCGTCGGCCAGTCCGCGGGGCTGTACTCGAGATCGGCATCCTGCACGATGACGATGTCCCCGTGGCTCGCCTTGATCGCCGCGCTGACAGCAGCGCCTTTGCCCTGGTTGTGCGGCTGATATATCGCCTGCTGGATCTTGTTCTCGCGTAGCAGGCGAGCCAGGACGTCACGGGTTCCGTCCGTCGAGGCGTCATCGACGCAGATGATCTCGGTGGAGTACGGCGTCGCGCGAACCCGGTCGACTATTTCAGCGACGGTGTCGACTTCGTTGAAGACGGGTATGAGGACGGAGACCAGCATCTCCGTCTTCCTGAGCGGCGTTATTGGAGTGAGCAAACTCTTGCAGGGTACGGTGAGAGGAATCCCGGACTGACGCTCGCGGGCGGGGCCGTGCTCGTGACCATCTTAAGACAGATTTCACCGTCACCTGGCAACGAGCGCGTTTTTCGGAAGCGCGCCGCACTGCGGGCCTACGGAAACCGCGCGCTGAATAAAGCGTCCTTTGACTTGGCGTCACAGAGCGCCGCCCATCCTGGAGAACCGCCATGCGTCGATCGATCCTTCTCTGCTCCTTCTTTCTTGCGCCTTCGCTCACTGCCCAGACATACGAGATCACTCACACCTACAATGTGGGCGGCGAAGGTGGCTGGGATTACGTGATACCGGACGCACCGAATCATCGACTTTTCGTCGCCCGGCAGAACCGGGTGAGCGTCATCGACATGAACGACGGACATCTGATCGCGGAGATACCGGGGATCCAGGGCGCGCACGGGGTTGCCCTCGTTTCCGACATCGGCCGCGGGTTTGCGACATCGGGGAATGACAGCTCGATCATGATGTTCGATGCGAAGAGCTACAAGACGCTGCTCAAGGTCCGAGCGGGCGAGGATGCAGATGCCATCATCTACGACCCCGCGTCGAAGCACGTATTCTCGTTCAACGGCGACGCAAACACGTCGACCGTTGTCGATCCTCGTCGCGGCACTGTCGTCGCCAACGTCGCCCTCGGCGGCAAGCCGGAATACGGCCAGTCCGCAAAGGACGGCAAAGTTTACGTTAATCTCGTCGACAGCAGCCAGATCGTGGAGATCGACACCAAGTCAAACTCGGTTTCCCGCCGATGGTCGACAGCTCCCTGCAAGAATCCGGTATCATTGGCGATCGACATCGCGCACCAAAGGCTTTTCAGCGGGTGTCGGAGCGGAGTGATGGCGATATCCGACTACGCCAGGGGCGCGGTCGTGGCGACGGTGCCAATAGGCCAGGGCGTGGACGGAGCTGGCTGGGACCCGGTACGTCGTGACGCCTTCGCGTCGAATGCTGACGGCACGCTGACAATCATCCACCAGGATTCTCCGAGCAAGTATCACGTGGTGGAGAACGTTCAGACCGGCGAACGGGCGCGAAACATGGGAATCGATCCGAAAACCCACCGCATCTACCTGGCGACGGCGAAGTTCGGTGAGATTCCGGCGGACTCCACGGCCGCCAACCCGCGCAGAAGACCGCCGATGATTCCCGGCTCGTTCTCCATCATCGTGGTCGAGCCAATCGGCTCCCACTGATCGCGCAGGAGTTGGTGGAGAGCCGGCTCCGCTGGTGGGGCAGGGGTGGCGTGAGGAACAAAATGTTCACCGGCGCGGTACTGAGGGCATGAGTCAACGTTCGGGCGCACTCGCCGCCAAACCTGTTGAGCCGGCACTCGTCGGAAACGCCATGCGCAAACTGGAAGATCAGGTGCGCGACGCATTCGGTCGCGCTAACGAAGGTTCTGGAAGTCCTGACGAGCTTCTCGGTGCGGTCCGCATGCTCGTCCGCGACCTGAAGAGCGCGGGTCAGCCGCCTGAGATCGTGCTCATTACCATCAAGCAGCTATGCGGACTGCCATTGGCGATCGTGGCGGCTGATACGGACGCCAGCGCCGATGCTTCGCAGACGAAGCAGATCTCAGACATGATGGTGAGGGCAGCGATCGACGAGTACTACATGAAACGCCGCGCACCCGCCTCACCCGATTCCCCGAGGCCCGGGCCGGGCGATCTGACGCCGCCGGCGCGCTAACCGCAAAGACGGCGGGGCAGGGCACACCCGAAGTTCCAGACAAATCCGGCGTACAGCGCGCGCGGCTGTGGTCCGGCGAGCGGAATTATTCCACCGGCGTCGAGTGCTAACCACTCCCGAAGCAAAAATGTCGGCCCCACCAGCAGCGCCGCAGTCGCGTTGCTTCCCGCCGGGCCGGTGGTGCGCCTGAATCCGAAGAATTCCACAGTCGCGCCGAGCGGTCCGCTGAGCGGGAATCCGAAGGAAGCGGTCCAGACTCCTGCCGTTCTCGGGACGACGGTGCCGTCGCCCGTGCGACGCGTGGCTCCCAGGTTCAGATCCACCGCTACCTGACCGACCTGGCGGCTCGAGATCAACAGCAGCGAAAAATCCGTGGTTCCGGTGCCGCCTCTCAGTGATGCGGTAGGAAATTTGACGGCTGGCAACAACGCAAACGCGCCGAGTAACGGGTTGTCGTCGAGAAGGCGGTACTTCAAGCCAATGGTGAAATCGCTCGTGGCGAAGGATCCGCCCGACAGCGCCGGATCTACGATCAGATTGAACAGAAGGCCCAGCTGCGCGCGTTTCGCCACTCCGATTTTCAGACTCGTAGGTGCGACGAACAGACGGTGCCCGCTCGGAAGTTTGTCCCATTCGCCGCCTTCTTCGAGCTCGATCCATCCTCGCGCCACGGTCCCGGCGTGGGTGGCGACAGTGGGACGCTCCGGCTGCACTGCGTGAGGATTCCGCGATGTCGTGTCCGGCGGAGCCTGCGCCAGCAGCGCGGTTTCGCCAGTCAGAGCCATGAGTGCGAACAAGAGTGTCAGGCACGTCCCCCGCGTCATGGGGTAAATCATAATACCGATCGTAAACGGTGAGTCACTGGAAACCAGCCAACTCAGGCGACAAGTTTCGAGTCCCGTATCACGCGGTGCGACGGCGCCGCCGCTCCCCTCCCGAAAACAAGATGAAACAGACCCATCGTCATCGACTAATGATCTCTTCAGTTTCTGCTGCTACACTGGCTGCCGCGTGCGCACCGGCAGTAAGCACTCCAACCACGCCGGCGCCTGTTGCTGCCGCGGTTGGGAGCAATCCGCTGTTCGTGGAGAGCACTCTCCCGTATCACGCGCCCCGGTTCGACCTGATCCGAAACGAGCATTATCAGCCGGCGCTCGAGGAAGGGATGCGGCAGGAGCTGGCGGAAATCGACGCGATAGCGAAGCAGACTGCGCCGCCGACATTCGAGAACACCATCGTGGCGATGGAAAAGTCGGGAGCCCTGCTCACGCGCGCGTCGAAGGCTTTCTTCGGCGTCGTGGGGGCCAACACCAACGACACGCTGCAGAAGATCCAGGAGATCGTAGCGCCGAAGCTCGCAGCGACGAACGACGCCGTTTATCTCAACGACCAGCTCTATCAACGGGTAAAGGGGATCTACGATCGGCGCAACGATGGCAATCTGACGCCAGAGCAGAAGGCTCTCGTCGAGCGCTATCACCGCGATTTCGTGCGGGCTGGCGCGCAGCTGTCGGAAGCCGACAAGGCGCGCATTCGCATCCTCAATCAGGAGCTGTCGAAGCTTTCGACCGACTTCTCGAACAAGCTTCTCGCGGGCACAAAAGCGGGAGCACTCGTCGTCGACAACGTCGCGCAGCTCGCCGGGCTCAGTGATGACGAAATCAAGACCGCCGCTGAAGCGGCAAAGCAGCGGGGACTAACGGGCAAGTGGGTGCTCCCTCTTCGGAACACGACGCAGCAGCCGGCGCAGGCAGAGCTGACCAATCGCGCTACTCGTCAAAGGCTGTTCGAGCTCTCGACGATGAGAACGTCACGCGGTGACAGCAACGACACGAGAAACATCATCCGCCGCATGGCCGAGCTGCGCGCGGAGAAGGCGCAGCTTCTCGGTTATCCGACCTGGGCCGCGTACGCGCTGGCGACCCAGGGCGCAAAGACCCCTGACAATGCCATCAAGCTGTTGACCGACCTTGCCGCGCCGGCGACTGCCCGCGCGCGCGCTGAAGCGGCTGACATGCAGAAGCTGATCGACGCGCAGGGTGGCGGATTCAAGCTGCAGCCCTGGGACTGGCAGTACTACGCCGAGCAGGTCAGGAAGGCGAAGTACGATCTCGACGAGTCGCAGATCATGCCGTACTTCGAGCTGAACAACGTCCTGCAGAACGGTGTTTTCTTCGCGGCCAACAAGCTGTACGGGTTGACGTTCAAAGAGCGCCACGACATTCCGGTTTATCACCCCGACGTGCGGGTGTTCGAGGTGTTCGATTCCAACGGCCAGGCACTGGCGTTGTTCTACGCCGACTATTTCAAGCGCGACAACAAGAGTGGTGGCGCCTGGATGGACCAGTTCGTCGACCAGTCGCACCTTATCGGCACCAAGCCGGTGGTGTTCAACGTCGCGAATTTCACCAAGCCAGCGGCGGGTCAGCCGGCGTTGCTCACCTACGACGACGTGTCCACGATGTTCCACGAGTTCGGCCACGCCCTGCACGGGATGTTCTCCAACGTGCAGTATCCGACGCTGTCCGGAACCAACGTCCCGCGCGATTTCGTGGAATTTCCGTCCCAGTTCAACGAGCACTGGGCGCTCGAGCCCACGGTCTTCGCCAACTACGCCAAGCACTATCAGACGGGCGCACCGATGCCGGTCGCGCTGGTAAACAAGATCAAGAACTCGCGAACCTTCAACCAGGGCTTCGAAACCACGGAGCTGCTCGAAGCATCTCTGCTCGATTTCGCCTGGCATACACTGCCGGCGGGCTCGATTCCAACTGACGTCGACGCATTCCAGAGCGCGGCGCTCAAGCGCTTCAATGTTGCCGTGCCCGAAGTT
>DATBXT010000135.1:0-13141 GCA_036514115.1 Gemmatimonadaceae bacterium | reverse complement strand
TTCGACTTCACCGGTCACGTTTTCTGCCCGCAACTCACCGCTCACCGTCTCGGCGCGGAGATTCCCGTTGATCTGGGCGGCGCGAGTATCGCCGGAAACGGATTCCACGCTGACTGTTCGCACCCCGTCAGTCACGTCCACATCGCCGCTAACGCTGGACGCTTCGATCTCGCCCTGAGAGCCCCGCGCCGTGACGTCCCCGGATACCGCCTCGAGAATCAGTTTGGCGCCCCGCGGCACACTCACATCGTACCGCGCGTCACCGCTGTCGCGGTGGCGATGCCTGCGGTCACCCTCACCTTCCTCATCCACACTAAGGGTGACGCGCGATGAATTCGCGCTGAAGCGAAGGTACCCGCTCTCGATACTCGCGGAGATTTTCACAGTGGGCTGGTCCCAGCCAGTGACGCGGATCTTTCCAGAGACGAGGGAAAGATCCACGGCGCCGCCACGATCGAGTCGCACCGTAGTGTCGATCTGAGTCGCGGTGCGCTCGTCCTGTGCGCTGGCAACGACCGGAGCCGCCGCCAGACCCACTGCGATGATGAAACCGGTAAGCTTGATTTCGTTTTTCATTTTCAAGTGCTTGGCAGCAGTGCTGCCGTGCGTAGGAGCTCGACCTTCTTGTCGAGCGCATGTGTGAGCTGGTCACTTAGCAGCCGGCTGGCTGGATCCTTTGCCAGGGCAGCCCTGCTCGAAGCGATTGCAGCGTCGATGATCTGAAGATTCCGTTCTATGATCGAGACGGTGGAGGAATCGAGCTGCGTTCTCCGCTGGGTCAGAATGCCCTGGAGCATGTCGATCTCTCTGCTGTAAACGCGTTCGGAGCGCTGCTCCGCGTTGATTGGTGCAACTGCGAGGAGTGCGCCCTGAACCTGACGGTTCGCAGCTACGCCCGGGTTGCGCACCGCGACGAGGCTCGACTTGGCCGCGGCCCGATTCGAACCGTTCGCGCCGGGCGTCGACTGCGACGTCTGAACCGGTTCATTGCCGTTCCCTGGCTGTGGGCCATTCTCCGGCTGAGAATCAGTCACGGTGACACCAGGTACGATCAGCGCCACCTTGTTCGGGGTTTCCGACTGGAAGGACCGCGCGGTCAACATATAGGTAATGCCGGCAGTGCTGACGACGAGCGCGGCAGCTGCGATACCCATCCACGCCGGGACGACTCGTCTCCGGCGCTCGGGACGCGTTGCGAAAGGAATCACCGCAGCCGAAATGCGCGCCTCGATACCCTGCCACAAATCGCGGCTGGGCGCGAGGTCGGGAAGCGCGGCTGCTTCCTTCTGGATCTTCTCGAGGTCTCTGACAAGGCTGGTGCAACGCACGCACTCGCTGAGGTGCTTACTGACCGCGGCGCGCATCGGCTCCGCCAGCGTTCCCTCGAGGTAGTCGGGGAGCGCGGCATCGAATGCTTCGCAGGTCATGTTGGACTCAGTCATCGTTCCAGTGCCTCTCTCAAAAGAAGTCGCGCCCTGTGCAGCTGCGCCTTACTTCCGCCCGAGGTGATACCCATCATCTGCCCAATCTCCTCGTGCTTGTAGCCTTCGATATCGTGGAGCACGAACACCTTCCGGGCTCCGTCAGGCAATTTCGAAATTGCCTCCTTCAGATCCATCCTCTCGATGTGGAGCGGAGCTCTCGACATCTCGTCCCGCCGGTCGTCCGCCACATCACTGTCTTCGGTTCTCGAGTCGTGCTTGCCCTCGGTTTTTCTTGCATTCAGTACCACGTTCACCGCGAGCCGGTGCAGCCAGGTCGAAAAGGCGCTCTCACCACGAAATTGCGGAAGCTTCTCCCACGTCCTGACAAACACGTCCTGGGTCAGTTCCTCGCCCTTTACCCGGCTTCCGGACATCCGCGTGCAGATCGAATACACCCTGTTCGCGTGCGTCCGGTATAGCCGTTCGAAGGCCTGACGATCCCCTGCCGCGGCCAGTGCTACGTCCGCGGAATCACCCATCTCTAAGCGCAACGCATTGGAGGCCGCCGCCATTCGATCTTCGCCCTGGCTCTGTTGCGTGATTTGATAGCTCGGACGGCTCAAAGGTTTGAACGGACTTGACCGGCAGGTTCTTGCAGGAACTGCACATATGACAGACCGGGCCGGGCGATGGTTTGAACGCAGTTTGGTATCGCTTCGGGGGCCTTTTCAGGGCCCGCTGCGCGGACCTTAGGCATCCCGGGCCTCGAGCCCGATAGCGGCAGCCAGGTCAGCGCTGCCTCGCTCCAGACCGCCGGGGGTCTGTGCAACCAGGGTCGCATGACCGAGTTTCCGTTTTGCGCTCGGGGCCTTGCCATACAGGTGCAGATGGGCACCCTCAACGGCCACTACGCGTTCAACCGGTGGAATGTGTCCGAGAATGTTGTACATCACGGACCTTCCGCGCGGTGTGGTCACTCCAAGCGGCAGTCCCAGCACCGCCCGAAGGTGATTTTCGAATTGACTGGTTTCAGATCCTTCGATCGTCCAGTGGCCGGAGTTGTGGACCCTCGGCGCCATCTCATTGGCGAGCAGTGATCCGTTGACCGCGAATAATTCGAGCGCGACGACACCGACGTATTGAAGCCGGTCCATTATCCGACGACAGTGATCTATGGCGAGGGCCGCGACTTCGGGAGTAATGCTCGGCGCTGGCGCAGTGGATTTCCTCAGCACTCCCTCGCGGTGGACATTTTCGACCGGCGGATAAAACATTTCTCCGCCATGCGTTCCACGCACGCCTATCACTGAAAGCTCGTGCTGAAACGGGACGAAGGCCTCGAGGATCAGCGCCGCGCCACCGAGAGATTCGAATGCCGGTCGGAGCGCTGATTCTTCCCGGATAACCACCTGGCCCTTTCCGTCATAACCGAGTCGCCGCGTCTTGAGGACGGCCGGCAGACCGATGCGAGTAACGGCCGCCCGCAAATCGTCGAGGCTGTCGATCGGTGCGAATTCGGGAGTCGGAATATTCAGGGCGCGAAAGAGCTGCTTCTCCAGCAATCGGTCCTGGGCCGTTTCGAGCGCCTCGAGGGGCGGAAACAGCGGGGAGCGCTCGGCAACGAAGCGCGCCGTTGCCAGCGGAATACTCTCGAACTCATAGGTGACTACATCAACGCCTTCCAGAAATTTTTCGAGCGCCCTGGTGTCGCCGTAGTCGGCGGCAATGAGCTCACCGATCTGACCCACGGGAGCGCCCGAGTTCGGATCGAAGAATCTGAACTCGACGCCAAGCTGATATCCGGCGAGCGCAATCATCCGTCCGAGTTGCCCGCCGCCGAGGATCCCTACTCTCACTCGCTGCTGGCCGGGCTGGGTTGGGAGAGGACGGCATTAGTCTGCTCGGAGCGAAACGCGCGCAGTCGTTCCCTGATCTCCGGGTGATCACCCGCGATTATTGACGCCGCAAGCAAGGCCGCGTTGATTGCGCCGGGTTTCCCGATCGCGAGCGTTCCAACTGGGACACCGGCGGGCATCTGCACTATCGAAAGCAGAGAATCGATCCCCTGCAAAGCCTTTGACTCCACCGGCACACCGAGCACGGGCAAAGTCGTTTTCGCAGCCGCCATTCCCGGGAGGTGCGCCGCACCACCGGCGCCGGCGATGATCACCCGGATACCACGGCTTTCCGCGGCGCCGGCATACTCGAAGAGGAGATCCGGAGTACGATGCGCGGAAACAACTTTGGTTTCGTGCGGCACGCCAAGCGCGTCGAGCATTTCGGCGGCATGCTGCATGGTATCCCAATCGGATTTGGAGCCCATGATCAATCCAACGAGCGCATCCGCCACGACAACCCTCAGCGTTTGTGGTGCTGGTTCTATACGCCCCGACTCAGCCCATCCTCGAGCTCTTCAACCTCGAGGCCGTCGGCTGAAATAATTTCCTCGTCCAGCTCGTCTTCGTCCGGAATACCCACGTCAGCCAGCGCGGCTTGCTCCCGCTCGTCCATTTCCGATTGATGCTGCAACTCGAGGAGCAGGTCGCTGATGCGACAGAAACTCTTGCGGTGGTGCGGCGTGATTCCGTGCGAGGCGAGGCCAGTAACGTGAGCGCGCGTCGTGTAGCCTGAATTCTGGTCCCAAATATACTGCGGATAGCGTTGGCCCAGCCGCGTCATCAGCAGATCGCGCGTCACCTTGGCGAGGATCGATGCGCACGCGATGCTGAAGCAACGCGCGTCGCCGTGAACAACCGCGGTGTGCGGGATCGGAAGCGTTCGCATCGCCCGACCATCGATGACGACGTGGTTCGGCTGCACGCTGAGGCGTCCCAGTGCGCGGCGCATGGCCAGCACGCTCGCCTGGTAGATGTTGATGGTGTCGATCTCACGCACTGAAGCCGCACCAAGCGCGTAAGACACAGCGCGCTCCCTGATTTTTGCGGCCAGTCGGACACGCTGCTCGTGCGTCAGACGCTTGGAATCGTCGACGCCTACGATCGCTCGCGTGTCGGGCGGCATGATCACAGCGCACGCGACGACAGGACCCGCGATCGGGCCACGGCCTACTTCATCGACGCCGGCGAGAAGAGGTCCCTTTTCGCGCCGCAGCTCACGTTCGATAACGGTCCAGCGGGCGTACTTAAAGACGCGCCGGCGGCGGACAGATTTTGGGTTCGGGCTTTGAGACTCGGGGGTCGATTCGGGCGCGGAGTCCGGTTCGACCTCGTCCTGCATCCGGCGATTATCCCCGGAAGGAGAGCGCTACGCCTCGACGCCGGATCCGCTGCCCGTCTCGGCGACGGACTCGGAGCCAGGCACCATCACCTTGGCCTTACGCTCCCGGATGCGGGTAGCCTTGCCGGTGAGGTGACGCAGGTAGTAGAGCTTGGCGCGGCGGACGCGCCCGCGGCGGACGACCCCAATATCGGCGATCATCGGGCTGTGGAGCGGGAAAATTCGCTCGACACCGATTCCGTTCGAGATCTTGCGGACGGTGAACGTCGCGCTGACTCCGCTGCCACGCTTGGCGATGCAAACACCTTCGAAAGCCTGGAGTCTTTCCTTGTCACCTTCGCGGACGCGGACATTGACACGGAGGGTGTCGCCGGCGCGGAACGGCGGGACGTTGCGGAGCCACTCTTTCTGGGTTTCGATGAAGGGGTGCATATAGCGCTCGAGGCTGGAGTTAACAGCCTGGTAAGGACGTGTTTAGGAGTTCGTGGACAGCCACGAAAAGTAAACCTATCCGGCCCCTAATGCCAGCGTGCGGGTCCACCCCCGAACTAGTTCCCTCGCTGCCTGGCCTCAGTGAGCCGTTTCCCTTCCTCGGTTCGCCATTTGTCGATTTTTGCGTGGTCTCCGGAGAGCAGGACCTCCGGCACCGTATGACCGCGGAATTCGGGTGGTCTGGTATAACTGGGCGCGCTGATGCCGCGGCCAAAGAACGAGTCCGTTCGGGCACTCTCGAGGTCCGACATGGCTCCGGGCAGCAGGCGGACGGTAGCATCAATGATTGCCAAAGCCGCCGCTTCACCGCCGCTCAGGACAAAGTCGCCAAGCGACATCTCCTCTGTTGCGAGGTGGTCGGCCACACGCTGGTCGATGTCTTTATAGTGACCACACAAGAGCGTCAGCTCTTCGCCGCCGGCGAACCTCTCGGCGTCGGAATGCCCGAAGACCCGCCCACGCGGAGACAGCAGGACTATCGGTGGTTTCGTATTCAGTGACTCCACCGCCTCGAAGAACGGCTGCGGTTTCATGACCATTCCGGCTCCGCCGCCATAGGGCGCGTCGTCCACGGTGCGGTGCTTGTCATGGGTGAAATCGCGGAGATCTACCAGATTGTAAGTGACGATTCCCGCCGCCGCCGCGCGTGACGGAATGCTGAGCCCGAGCGGACCGCTGAAGAAGTCCGGGAAGATCGTTACGACGTTTATGCGAAGGGGCACTATTTGTCGCCCGCCGAGAAGTCTTCCATGAAGCCGAGCTTTTCGTCGATCACTATCGTTCGCGCGTCCAGGTCAACACGAACGACTACCTCTGGCCTGTACGGAATCATCACGGTGCCACGTCCAGTTTCGACATCCAGCACCAAACCCTGTGGCAGCTCATAGAAGCTGGCAACCGAACCCAGGTCCTCACCGCCGGTGCCGATTACTCGCATGCCGACCAGATCGTGCAGGTAGACGTGATTCTCGTCCGGCGGAGGCAGCTCGCTGAATGGCGCCAGCAGATAGCGTCCTCGCCATAGCTCGGCGCTGTCGCGATCGCTGATCTCCTCGAACTGGACGATGAGTCCTTTTTTGAAAGGCTTGGACGCCGAAATGGTGAGAGTGGGTGTCTCCTCGACGCCCCTGATATCCTCGACGGTCGCCAGATCCCCGTCGGTCGTACCCGCAAAAACACGACTGCCGGATGCGAAGACCACATCCGGCTTATCGGTGAGAGGCTCGACGACAACCTCTCCGCGAATTCCCTGCGCTTTGCGGATCAACCCGACGATCGCGTACTCGGACGCGGGCATCGTTGGAGATCCCGGCGAGCTAGGCGGAGGCTTCGTCCGCTTTTTCGCTGACCGGAACGGCCGCCGACTTACGCTCGACGCCGACCCGCTGCTCGTGACGCTTGCGCAGCACGCCGGCGCGCCGAAGAAGCGACCGGACGGTGTCGGTCGGTTGAGCGCCCTGGTCGAGCCAATGATTGGCGCGGGCCTCGTCCACCTGGAGCTGGCCTTCAGCCTTACGGGGAGCGTACTGGCCAATGATCTCGATGAACTTTCCGTCGCGCGGGCTTTGTGAATCGGCGACGAGAATACGATAGAACGGCGCATTTTTCCGCCCAACGCGGCGGAGACGAATCTTTACCATTTGTACTGCTCCCTGAAGGGTTTCTGATGGAGACATTGGAGTCTCCTCCGGGCTCCTCGCGACGCCGGCAAATCCGACGCGCACCCGGTGTTACTAAGGTCATGCAATGTAATCTGTCCTGGCGACTGAGAACAACTGCAACTGAACGGGTGCCGCAGTTAAGAACAGCCTACAGATTCGAGGCGTCAGTTACCGCATCCCAAACATTCCGGGCATCGATGGCAATCCCATCCTGCCCCCGCCCGCCATCTTCTTCATCATCTTCTGCATTTCGCGGAACTGATCGAGCAGCCGGTTCACGTCGCTGATCGGCCGTCCGCATCCTTTGGCGATGCGCGCGCGACGAGAGCCATTGATTATTCCCGGGTTCTTACGCTCCTCCGGCGTCATCGACAGCACGATCGCCTCGACGTGCTTCATCCGCTTGGGATCGGCCTTCATCTGCTTCAGCGCCTTGGTGTTGACCCCCGGAAGCATTTTCAGAATGCCCTCCAGCGGGCCCATTTTCTGGATCTGCCGCATGCTGTTCAGGAAATCATTCAGGTCCATGCCTTCCTTGCGGACCTTTTTCTCCAATCGCTTTGCTTCAGCGGCGTCGAAGGTCTCCTGGGCCTTCTCGACGAGCGTGACGATGTCGCCCATCTGCAGGATGCGGCCCGCCATTCGCTCGGGATGGAATTCCTCGAGCGCGTCCGGCTTTTCGCCGACGCCGATGTACTTGATCGGCTTCTTCGTTACCCCGTAGATCGAGAGCGCCGCGCCACCACGTGCGTCGCCGTCCATCTTGGTCAGTACCACACCGGTGATGTTGAGCGCCTCGTCGAACCCCTGGGCGATCTTCACCGCGTCCTGGCCCGTCATACCGTCCGCAACCAGAAGGATCTCGGAGGGGTGCAACGCCTCCTTGAGCTTCCGAAGCTCCTGCATCATCGCGTCATCGATCTGCAGACGCCCGGCGGTGTCGAGAATCACCACGCGATCCCGCTCACGCAAAGCCTCGGCGACGCCGGCGCGCGCGATCTTCACTACGTCGTTCGTGCTGCGGTCCGCGTAGACAGGAATGGAAAGGTCCCGACCCAGCGTCTCCAGCTGATCGATGGCTGCTGGCCTATAGACGTCGGCAGCGATGAGTCTGGTCGAACGCCCTTCCCCCTTAAGCCGGCGAGCCAGCTTTGCGGCCGTGGTAGTCTTACCCGACCCCTGAAGTCCGACCATCATCACGACGGACGGCGGGACTGTACCCAGCTTGAGGCCTTCACGCCGCTCGCCGAGCATGGCGGCGAGCTCTTCGTGAACGATCTTGACTAGCTGCTGTCCGGGGGAGACCGTACTGAGCGCGTTGACGCCGGTCGCTTTCTTTTCCACCCGCTCCAGAAATTCGCGGGTGAGCTGAAAATTGACATCCGCTTCGAGGAGCACCCGACGCACTTCGCGCAGGCCTTCCTTGATGTCTGCCTCGTTAAGAACGCCGCGGCCACGCAGGCGGGCGAACGTGGCTTCGAGCTTCTCGCTCAGATCTTCGAACATAGCCTTTGAACTTAGCCGCCGTTAACTTCTGAAACAACTGAAGCACAATGCCGCACATGAGGAACTGAATGCCGCCCGCGCAGCGTAAAGACGACATCCTGCAAGCTGAGCTTCCATCGACGCTGCCGCTAATGGCGCTGCGTTCGACAATTGTCTATCCCCTCGGCACCATCGCCGTTCAGATGGGCGCGCCGGAGAATCTCGCGCTGCTCAAGGCGAACGAGCAGGCGGGCCTCATCGTCGGATTGGTCGTCGCCAGCGGTGACCACGATGACGTTCTGGATCCCGAACGCTTTGTCGGCAGAGTTGGCGTCGCAGCCAGGGTTCACGAGCGGATCAATCTGCCTGGCGACACCGTTCAGATCACGCTTCAGGGTCTTCGCAGACTGGTGGTGGAAGGGGTCGTGCAGACGGATCCATTCCCGGTGGTCCGGGTCAAGCCTGCCAAGGAAATCCCACCCGACGCGAACGAAGTCGATGATTTGATTTCGAGGATCGTGACTGGCGCCGAGACGCTCGCCGAGCTGATCGAGCGCATCCCGGACGAAGTGCCCGCGATCCTGAAGATGAACATCTCGGATCCCGGCCGCTTCGCGGACCTGGCGGCGACGAATCTCAACTTCAAGGTCTCCGACAAAGACGAGATCCTTCAGCGCCTGAACATCGGTCAACGGCTGAAATTCCTGCTCGGACGTGTGGAGCGGGAAGTGGGGCGCGCGCGCGTCGCAGAAGACGTGAAGCGCCAGACCGAGATCAAGATCGAGCAGCACCAGCGCGAGTTCTACCTGCGCCAGCAGCTGCGTGCGATTCAGTCGGAGCTGGGCGAAGGCGATCCGGGCGAGAAAGAAGCGGTCGAGACCCTCAAGAAACTCGAGGAGGCGAATCTCCCCGAGAAAGCCGCGCAGGAAGCCCGCCGCGAAATCGAGCGCATGCGCAATCTCTCCCCCGCGTCGAGCGAGTATCAGGTCATCCGCACATACCTGGACTGGATGCTGGCGCTCCCGTGGAACAAGAAATCGGGCGGCGACGAATCCATCGAGCTCAAGAAAGTCGAAGAGCTGTTGGATAGCCGCCACTATGGGCTGAAGGAAGCCAAGGAGCGCATCACAGAGTACCTCGCAGTGCGCAAACTGCGCGGTGGTGACCCGCACGGCCCGATCCTTTGCTTCGTTGGCCCCCCGGGAACGGGCAAGACTTCGCTGGGCGAAGCGATCGCGTCATCGATCAGCCGGGCCTTCTACCGAATCTCTGTCGGCGGAGTGCGCGACGAGGCCGAGATCCGCGGTCACCGTCGCACCTATGTGGGTGCGATGCCCGGACTCATTCTGCAATCGTTGCGTCGCGTCAACGTTCGAGACGCCGTGCTCATGATCGACGAGATCGACAAAATGAGCTCGGGCGGCCCCTCGGGAGATCCGACGGCGGCGATGCTCGAGGTACTCGACCCGTCGCAAAACGCGACGTTCGTGGATCACTACCTGAATCTGCCGTTTGATCTCTCCAGCATTCTGTTCATCTGCACCGCCAACAATCTCTTCGACATTCCGGCGCCGCTACGCGACCGTATGGAAGTCATTCGAGTGCTGGGCTACACGGTCGAGGAGAAAGTCGAGATCGCGTGGCGGTACATGCTGCCGCGCCTTCTCGAAGACCACGGCATCACCGACAAGGACATCCAGTTCACCGACGAAGTCCTGAGCTTCATCTCCAACCGGTATTCCCGCGAAGCCGGATTGCGCAACTTCGAGCGCAATATCGCGGCCCTGATGCGCAAACGCGCGCGCAAAAAAGCCGACGGAGAAGAGGGTGCGTGGGTAGTCGACAACCCGATGGTGATCGACATTCTCGGCAACCCGACCTACACTCTCGAGGACGCCGAGCAGGAGCCGGAGATCGGAGCGGTTACTGGAATGGCGTGGACGGCCACGGGCGGGGATCTGATGGTCATCGAAGCGCTCCGCATGCCCGGCTCGGGGCGGCTGACGACGACCGGCCAACTGGGCGATGTCATGCGCGAGTCTGTCGACGCGGCTTACTCTTACGTCCGCTCGCGCGCGCACACCCTCGGAGTGCAGGACATCGAATTCAAGGAAGTCGATCTGCACGTCCATTTTCCCGCCGGCGCGATTCCGAAAGACGGGCCGAGTGCGGGCGCCGCGGTCACCCTCGCCATCGCCAGCGTTCTGAGTCGTCGGCCAGTGAGGCGCGACATCGCGCTCACCGGCGAAATGACACTTCGCGGCAAGGTTCTCGAGATCGGCGGCGTAAAGGAAAAGGTGATGGCCGCGTACCGCGCGGGGCTGCGCCAGGTGCTTCTGCCGAAGGCGAATGAAAAAGATCTTCGCGGCATTCCCGATGAAGTCGTCAGCAGCATGACCTTTACCTTCGTTTCGACGATGGACGAGATCATTCATCTGGCGCTGCTGCCCAAGCCACCGGGGACGCTCGCCGACGCGATGGAGCCGCACGGGGACATCCCCGCCAAGAACGCCGTCGGTGATTCCCCAACGGCGTCGATCAACCGCACAGAACCGGCGGGAGTGGGCACCAAGTAGCAATCACAGGTCGAGCCCGCACAAACCGAATGGACCACTTCGCGTGAATCTCGAGAACACCTGGGTCCAATTCGGCATCCACGTCTTTGTCGGCACCATGGCCGGTGGTCTCTCCGACACCGTCGCCGTGTGGATGCTCTTCAATCCCAAGCAGAAGCGTTTCGGATTTCAGGGCGCGATCCCCAAGAATCAGGCGCGCCTCGCGAAGAGCCTCGGCCGCACCGTCGGCGAGCGTCTGCTGACTCCTGGCGATCTGCAGAAAGAGCTGGCGCGTCCGGAGCTGCTGGCGGCATTCCAGTCCCGCATCGAGGACGTCGTCGCCAACATCCTGACGTCGCGGGAGCCGCTCATCGACAAGGTCCCGCCGGCGGTCGTGACGGCACTCGAAGGCGCCATGACGTCGTATCTGCCAGTCGCGATGACGAAGCTGGGCTCATTCCTCGGCCAGCCCTCGACGCGCGTCAAGCTGCGCACCGCGCTCCACGCCATGTTCAATCGCTTCGTTGACGATATGCGGTTTCACGAGCGCATCTTCGCCAAGCTGATGATGACCGAGAACAAGTTCGATTCGGTGCTCAACGCGATCGAAACCGATGGCGTCGAGCAGGTCGTCGGATTACTCGAGGAGCCGGAGATTCGCGAGGAGATATCCAGGGCCATCCACGATGCGATTCTGACCTACCTGCAGAAGCCGATCTCTGACATCCTCGGCGACGTCGAAGCCAAGAAGGATCCCGAAGCTCCAAAGCGCCTCGCTGCGCAGGCGGCGCCGGTAATCTGGGAGTGGGTGCACGAACAGCTGCCGGAGCTGATCAAGAAGCTCGACGTCCAGGCGATGGTCGAGAGAAAAGTGATGGCGTTCAGCGTTGACCGCGTCGAGGAAATTCTGCGGAACGTGATTCAGAACGAGCTGAATCTGATCATCACCACCGGATATGTGCTCGGCGGGCTGATCGGCGTGTGTACCTTCGGCTTGCAGAAACTCCTGGGATTGTAGGCGGCTTTGGGCACCAGCAGCCTCCGGCCTACTCCTTCAAAGTCACCTGTGCCGGATTAATAATCGCCGGATTCGCTCCGGCCGGAATGTCGACGTAGATCACGACTTGCCGTCCCTGAATCTCGCTCGTCGAGACCTGTAGCGTTCGGCCCGCCGCTGAGTAGTTCTTGACCAGGTCGGTCGACCCAGCGGCTGCTTTAGCGGAATACCGCTTCTCCACCGCCTGGCCTGCCAGGTGAAAGAATTCGCCGGCTTCCACTGGTGAATCCCAGACGGTGAGCCAGACAATTCCCTGCCCTTGCGGTGTGTTCACGACGGCGTAGCGATCGCCATCCCACCCCGTCGCTCCGCGCACCGCTTCGTTCTGGTCGTTGAGATGCTGAAACAGAAACAGGCGCGTCTCGAACTCGCCGAGATCGTTCTCGTAAACCCTGGTGGCATTCGTAAGCGTTCCGAGGTTCACGCGCGTAGGGTTGTCGCGCGAAACGAAAAATGCGGCGGGATGGATGATCTGCTCGGTCGAAGCCGGCATATCGGCGTAGATCGAACTGGTCGGCTTTCTTTCCTTGTAGTTCCGGTAGAACTCCGCGCCACTCAGATACGGAAAGATCAGCGTTTCCTGGATCACCTTCGGCGCCGCTGCGAAGATGGGCATCGACGCCTGATTCTCGCGGATCATGTCCCGGATGCGGTCCCACCCGCCGGGGAGATTAATGGCGATGTTGGAGCCGCCCAGCATGATCGCGATCTGCTCGTAGACCGCCTGGCCTTCGAACACAGCCTGCGCCGCCGACAATCGATCGTTGTCGTCATGGATCTTCTGCACCGAATCCATGCTGATGTACTGATCCTGAAGTGTGTGGACGAGCTCGTGGGTGATCGTTATCCCCGCCATGTCCTTTGGGGAACCGTCGACCACATACAGCACCTTGGTGTGCGGATCGTAGTAGCCGACGATCTGCTCTTCGAGCAGGCTGGTAAGGAAAGGCTGCAGCTTGAGCGTGTCGGGGATCATTCCGAGGCGCTTGTAAGCCGCTTCCTGGCCGGCGATATCGTGCACCGCCAGCGAGTCGGTGAACTGCTTGGTGACGAACTCGCGCACCTGCTCCTTCGAGCGGGTCTCGATCCTGGGCGCGGTTTTGAATTTGAGGCCGACGGCTTTTTCGATCATCGGCAGTGCCTGCGCTACTTCTTCCGCGTAGGGCCCCTGGTAGCTCGGCTTCTGGCTTTCACACGCCGAAACCAGAGTCAGGAGTCCGCTGCCCGCGA
>DATBXT010000134.1:0-10160 GCA_036514115.1 Gemmatimonadaceae bacterium | reverse complement strand
ATCGATCCGGAGACGGGCGGGCCGCATACGGCTCATACCACCAACCCGGTTCCGTTCGTGGTCGTAGACTGGGAACAGGAACAGCGCGTGCGCGCCGGCGGCGCGTTGTGCGATGTGGCACCAACTATATTGTCCATGCTCGGTCTGCCGCAGCCCGCGGAGATGACCGGCGTTAATCTTGGAGTTGATTAGTGAAGCTGCACACGGATTTCCAGCTTTCCCCTGACTTATGGTCATGAGAAAGCTTTTGTTTGTCACAGCCGTCGCTTTTGCGACGTCCACCGCCAGGGCCCAGGTCGGACATCTTCCTGAACACAGCCCGTATCGGGATCTCGAGGCCAGCCAGGAGTTCACGCTTTTCGGCGGGCATTACAACGCCGGGGAGGATCCCGCCCACATCGGGCCACAGAACGGTCCCATGTGGGGCTTCCGATATCAGATCCACGTGGGTGGGCCGGCATTCCTCACCGGTCGCTTTGCCCACGTCAACAGCAAGCGTGACGCGATCGATCCGACGAAGCTCGCCGCGACGCGCTCTCTCGGCACTCACGATGTCGGGGTCAGCCTGTATGACGTGAATCTCGCGGTCAATCTTACCGGCCAGAAGACTTTCCATAATATCGTGCCGGTAGTGAACGTTGGAGCGGGAATAGCCACCTGCGGCTGCACGGTGGACAAGGATCCGTATACGTTCGGCACCCCGTTTGCATTTTCTTTCGGCGGTGGGATCAGGTATGCGCCGGGCGGGCGATTCCAGATTACGGCGGACTGGAACGACTATCTCTATCAGCTGAAATACCCGACCGAGTACTACGTGGTGCCCACCGGCGGGACGGCGGCCGTATCAGGCAACCAGGCTCGCTCCTTCTGGAAGAACAATCGGGCTCTGACAATCGGCGCGTCGCTGCTGTTCTTCCGGTAACCTGAACCGCCCAAGGGCGGACCCGGAGGAACAGTGGAAAAGGATTACGAGGACGTCGAGGGAATCGAAGACCTGAGTGACAATGAGCTGCGCGCGCTGATTCGCGACACCTTCGATCAGCAGGCGGCTTTCGACCCTGCCGACGTCGACATCGCTGTCCGTTCGCGGGTGGTCACTCTTTCCGGCCGAATCGGCACGGAGCAGGAATTCAGGACGGTTGAGCGGTTGGTGAGCGACATCGTCGGCATGCCGAACGTGCGAAACGAGATGGTGATCGATCCGATTCGCCGCGCCGAAAGTCCCGAGGCCATCGATGAGCATCTGGCGGATGAGGATCTACATGAGGGCCTGCTGCTCGGAGACCGCGCTCGCCCTGATGATCCCGAAGCCGACCATCTTCGCGAGGATCGCCGCGCGGAACTGTTCGGAACGACCGATGTTCAGCAGTCGATCAGCGGAGCAATTCCGTGGAATCCTCCCGATAGTCCGACGCCAGAAGGGAGAGAAGGCTCGGAGGATAGCGCGGCTGAATTACGGGATGACATGTAGTCCGCGGTTTGGGACGAACTGGGGCCCGGACTAATTGAGGGTGGAGGACGACGGCGAAACTGCCAGGGCAAGCTACCCGCTGCCCGCTAAACGCTGGACGCCATCAGCTGCAAGCGACGGGACAGATCGTACGCACTCGCTGTCCGCACTCCGCAGTAGGTTTGCAATTCTCAATTAGTCCGAAGTCCGGACTTCCGTTAGTCCGCAGCCCTGAATCCGCAGTTGGCCCACAATCACCAACAAGCGCAGATTATCAGAATGCCAACCGCCTCTCTAACCCGTCGCGTGTCGTTTTCGGCGGCGCATCGGTATCGCCTGCCCGAATGGAGCGAGGAAAAGAACGTGAGCACATTCGGGGCGTGTGCGTGGCCCAACTTTCACGGGCACAGCTACGTCTGCGACGTCACGGTCAGCGGGCCCATCGACGAGAAAACGGGGTTCGTCGTGGATCTCGGCGTACTCGACGGAATTCTCCGGGAGCAGGTGAAGGACAGGTTCGATCACCGCAATATCAACCTCGACGTCGCCGAGTTTGCGGACGGGAAGCTGGTGCCGACCGGAGAGAACCTGGCGCGATTCATCTTCGAACGCGTCGATCGGCAACTGCCGAAACCAGCGAAGGTCGTGCGGGTCACCGTCGGCGAAGATGATTCGTTGAGCGCTACCTACAACCGCGACTAACTAAAACCTTGTTCGAAAACCGGAATTGGCGCGGGTCGCGCGCGCTCATCATTGCACTCTCATCCATTGCACTGAGTGCATGCGCAACGGTAAGGGGAGCGGTTCAGCCCGGATCGACACGCGCCGAGCTGCGACACACCATCGACTCACTGACGTCGCAGCCCGTCTTCCGGAATGCGCAGTGGGGGGTGCTGATTGTAAATCCGCGCACCGGCGATACCCTCTACTCGAAGAACGCCGGCAAGCTGTTCATGCCTGCGTCCAACATGAAAATCATCACCAGCGCCGCTGCACTGACGCTGCTGGGACCGGAGTACACCTACAAGACAACCTTTCTTGCCGACGGGCCGGTTCGCGATTCGCTGCTCGACGGCAATCTGCTGGTAATCGGACGCGGTGATCCGACGATAAGCGACAACATGCGCGGTGTCGCGACGACGGTAATGGATGCGCTGGCCGATTCAATCCGCGCGCACGGCATCAGACAAGTCAACGGCTCACTCGCCCGCGTTGGGAACGCGTTCCCCGATTCGGTGCACGGCTACGGATGGGAATGGGATGACCTCGGCGAATACTACGGATCCGGCGTCGACGAGCTGATCTTCAACGAGGGCATGGCGCCGACAACTCTGCGACCGCCGCCGGATACCGTTCGCGACAGCCTTTACTCCGGCCCGGCAAAGGATCCGGCAACCGGATACCTGAACGCTCTTCACGACGCTCTCGTCAGAAAACGCATTGTGGTGGAAGCGGGCGTAATGGACAGCATCCTTCCTACGCCCTTCAAGATGGACACGCTGTTCACCTTCGTCTCGCTGCCGATGAGAAATATCATCCCGGCGTTGATGAAGCCATCGCAAAACCAGATCGCCGAGATCCTGTTGAAGACCATTGGATTGGAGCGCGGCGGGATGGGCACCGCAGACAGCGCCCGCAAGATCGTGGGCCAGCAGTTGCTTGCGTGGGGAGTGCAGCCAGACGGTTTCGTGATTCGCGACGGGAGCGGTCTCTCGCGGCATGACCTCGTCACCCCGGAGACGCTGGTCCGGGTGCTCGATAGAATTCAGCAGGACACGGCCTTCGCCGTCTTTTACAACGCGATGCCCATAGCAGGAGTCGACGGAACTCTGGAGAATCGCATGAAGGGAACGCCGGCCGAAGGGAACGTACACGCCAAGACCGGCTCGATCTCGGCGGCGCGATCGCTCTCGGGTTACGTCACCACCGCTGACGGCGAGCGCCTGATCTTCAGCATTCTCTCCAACAACTGGACCACTCCCAGCTCCGCGGTCACGGGTGTAGCAGACCAGATCGCCGCCGCGCTCGCGGCGTACCGCAGCCACTAGGCTCGATCTTGCCATTCAGATGTAGCGCGCGATAATCAGCGCATGCTGACAGTCGCGGAAGCAAGTGAGCGAATTCTCGCCGACATCCGGCCGCTCGATGCGGAGACGGTTCCCATCCGGCAGGCATTGGGTCGTGTTCTCGCCGAGGATATCGTGGCGACTGTGACTATGCCGCCGTGGAGCAATGCGTCGATGGATGGGTACGCGGTGCGTTCGGCTGATATCACACCGGTGATGGCGCGCGAGAAGGTGAAGCTCAGGGTGGTGGGAACGATCGCCGCGGGTGGATTTGCTTCGCGTCCTCTCAAGCGCGGAGAGGCGATGCGGATCATGACCGGCGCGCCAACTCCTGAAGGCGCGGACTCGGTGATTCGTAAGGAAGACACCGACGGCGGCACCGACAAAGTGGAGATTCGCGATGCGCGCGACGTTTGGAAGAACATCCGACCCGCGGGAGAAGACTTTCAGCGCGGTGACCTGTTATGCAAACGCGGCTCGCCGCTAAAGGCG
Organism: Gemmatimonadaceae bacterium; assembly: GCA_036514115.1. GTDB lineage: Bacteria > Gemmatimonadota > Gemmatimonadetes > Gemmatimonadales > Gemmatimonadaceae > UBA4720. The sequence goes on along the minus strand of DATBXT010000134.1, from coordinate 6,152 downwards.
GCGGCGATCGGCGTCCTCGCATCGACGGGCGCGCAGGAGGTCAAGGTTTTCAGAAAGCCGCGCGTAGCGATCATCAGCTCTGGAAACGAGTTGGTGGACCTGAACGAATTCGAGGAAGTGGTGGCCGCGCGGCGCATCGTTTCGACCAACAGCTACACCCTCGAGGCGCTGACTCGGGTCGCCGGCGGGATTCCGACCGATCTCGGAATAGCAGCCGACACGAAGGCTGCCTTGCGGCGCAAGCTCGAGAGCGCGGCCGGTGCGGATCTGATAATCACTTCGGCAGGAGTCTCCGTCGGCGATATGGACCACACCCGCGACGTTTTCGAAGCCCTCGGCGGAATCCAGAAGTTCTGGAAAGTCAAAATGAGACCGGGAGCGCCGCTGGCCTTCGGCATGCTCAAGGACGTCCCATGGCTCGGACTCTCCGGTAATCCGGTTTCGGCGATGGTGAGCTTCGAGCTCTTCGTCCGTCCGGCGATGCGGAAAATGCAGGGCTACACCACACTGTTTCGACGCACGGTGACCGTGACTCTCGAAGAAGAAGTGAAAATCGCGGCCAAGCTAACTCATTTTCTGCGCGCAATCGTCAGACGCAATCAGGATGGAACGCTCGTCGCGCGGCTGACGGGGATGCAAAGCTCCGCGATGCTGACATCGATGGCCAAGGCTAACGCGTTGTTGATTGTGCCGGAGACGTCGCCGCGGGTGGCGAGCGGATCCCAGCTCAAGGCGCTGCTGCTCGATCAAAGTCTCGAAGAAACGTCAGCTTTCTCTCTGTGATCGATAAAGCTTCGTACGACGCGGGTACCGGCAGAAAGTCGGAAGGTGAGGCGTTAGTGCAGGCGCTCACGCGCCGGTTTCGCACTTCGATCCAGGACGCTGTCGTAGACAAGCAGGTGTACAGCATCCTGAAGCCCGCGAACTCCGACGATCTCATTCGTGAGGAAGATTTCGTCAAGGATGAGCGCCTGCCGTACTGGGCCGACGTGTGGCCGTCGTCGATCATTCTTGCTGGAAAGCTGCTGGAGCTGGAGGGAGGGGGTCGCACTGCGCTGGAGCTTGGTTGCGGTGTGGGGTTGAGCACGCTGGCGGCGACGACCGCTGGGTTCGACGTGCTTTCGACCGATTACTACGAGGACGCGCTCGACGTCACACGGGCGAACGTATTCCGCAATCTCGGTCGGACGGCCCGCACCAGACTGGTCGACTGGAGGCACGTCCCGAAAGATCTGGGGACGTTCGACCTGGTGTTCGCATCTGACGTACTCTATGAGAAGGAGTACGCGCTCCTGCTGCCGATAATTCTCTGTCGCGTCCTCGCGTCCGGCGGGCAGGCCCTCATCGCGGATCCAGGACGGGTCGCAGCGCCCATGTTCATTGAAGCCTGCGAGGCGCATCGTCTCGAAATCAGACGCAGAGAGACGCGGCCGTTCGCAGTGGATGAGATCAGGCAGAAGATCGATATCTACGAGATCGTCAGAGCAGGTTAGCCGGTTTCACCAATCGCGAGAGCATGGCTACATCTGGCGGTACTTGGGACCGCTGCCGCCCTCGCGCGGAGTCCACCGCGGGCCCAGCACGTCCGTGGCTTTGCAGTCGATGCAGTTGGCTGGGCTCACCACCAACCGATCGCCATCCCGCTCGTAAACTCCAGCCGGGCACATGTGGCTATAGAGGTCGGCCACTACGGGTGTGATGTCCGGCCCGACGATCAGATGGGAGGGAATGTCGTCGCGGGTTGCGTTCCCCGACTTGAAGACAGCGTCGAGCTTGCTGAAAGTCAGTTTGCCGTCGGGCGTGAACGGCTCCGGCGGTTTCACGTCGCGCGACACATCGGCGTCAGCGTGCGATTCGATCTTTCCGCCCAGCAACGCACCGCCGGTGACGGTCATGATGCCCGCCTTCAGGCCGGCGACGTAGAAATTGTCCCGCTGGAACGTCAGCCGCATGTTGCGCCGCTTGCGCAGATCGCTGGCGATGAAGCTGCCATCGACCATCGCATCGTATTCCTTGAGCGCGGCGGCCGAAGTGTCCTTCCGCTTGAGAGCATCAAACGCCGCTCGCGCCGCAAACATTCCCGACTGCATCGCGTAGTGCACGCCCTTGAGCGACGCAACCTCAACGAAGCCAGCCGAGTCGCCGATGATCATCACACCATCACCGTGCCGCTTTTTGGGCAGTGCGTAATAGCCGCCTTCAGGGATAGTCTTCGCACCCCACTCGACCATCTCACCGCTCTCCAGAATCTCGCGGAAGAGCGGATGCAGCTTCATCCGCTGCAGCATCTCGTGGACATCGTCAGACGAGCGCTTGTAGTCGAGGCCGACCACGAGTCCGAGCGCGACGAGGTTGCGGGTCAGCGGGTACATGAAGCTTCCGCCGAAGCAGTCCTTTGGCAGTGGCCAGCCGAGGGTGTGAACCACTGCGTCGAGGGGTTTGAGGGTCTCCCAGATTTCCTTGACTCCGAGCGCAAAGATCTGCGGATTGTCGGACGAGATCTTCTGCCACTCGAGATACGCCTGTGACAGAGTGCCTCGCGTTCCTTCGGCGAGCACAGTGATCTGCGCTGTGATATCCGTCGGAGGAGTGTATGCGCTGCCCTGCTCTCCATTTCTGGACAATCCGGACGGAGCGGTGCGCACCCCCGTCACGCGCTGTCCCTCGGCGAGGAGAGACGAAGCCGGGAATCCTGTGAAGATGTTGACGCCGAGTCCTTCCGCCTTTTCGCCGAGCCAGCGGACGATCTCGCACAGCGAGGCGATAAAGAACCCGTGGTTCTGCATCGTCGGCGGCGTCGGAATTCGTACCGCGCGACTGTCGGTGAGATAATAAACCCGCTCGCCGGCGACGGGCGCGCGAAACGGGAAATCCTTGTCGGTGAGCTCGGGGAAGAGTGAGCGAATGGCGTTTGGGTTGACCACTGCGCCCGACAGCGAATGTTCACCGAGCGCGCCGGCTTTCTCGAGCACTCCGATTTGAACATCGCCGAGGTCGCCACCAGCTGCGTTGTCGGCTTTGACCAGGCGCGCGAGAGCGATGGCTCCGGCGAGGCCGGCTGGTCCGCCGCCCACAAAAAGCACATCCATCGGCACCGCCTCGGCGTCGGGCGGCTCGGTGAGTATGAGCCGGTCGAGCGGCAGCGGAGCCTGATGGATTATCGGGAGAACTTTGCCGGTGCGATCAGGCATCAGTGTCCATAAGTGTGAGTTCGGGAAACGCTGCCCCCGAATCGCAGTAGATCGCGAAAAGCTTGCCCTAATGGTGCTTTCTGGCTTCCCGCACTGCTTCGGTAAGAGCGGGGACAACCTCGAACACGTCGCCCACGATGCCGTAGTCCGCGACCTTGAAGATAGGCGCGTCCTTATCCTTGTTGATCGCGACAATCGTTTTTGACGTGCGCATTCCGGCGAGATGCTGGACCGCTCCGGAAATTCCGACAGCGATGTACAGCTCGGGACTCACCAGACGGCCGGTTTGACCGATCTGATCGGCGTGCGGACGCCAGCCATCGTCGGTGACGGCGCGCGTCGCCCCAACAGCGGCGTTGCCGAAGGCTGAAGCGAGGTCCTCGACCAGCTTGAAATTCTCGGCCGCCTTGAGCCCGCGTCCGCCGGCGATGACCACCGGCGCCTCGGCAAGGTCGAGTTTTCCGCCGCCACCCTGTTTCGTCTCGATAACCTTCACCCGCGCGGAAGCAGGATCAATCGCAGGCTGAGCGTTCTCGACTCGGCCGGCCCTGGCGTTCTGCGCCGGCGCGATCACGTTCGGACGCATCGCAATCACCGCCGGCGATCCATCGATCGCGATGGTGGCGATGACCTTCCCGATGTTCATCGGATGCCGGACGACGATGGAATCGCCTTCTGCGTCGACGGTAAGGACGTCCGTAACGACGCTCGCGCCGACGCGCGCTGCCACCCGGGGTGCGAGATCCCGACCCTGCGCCGAAGTACTGAACACAGCGACGCGATATCCGCCGGACTTGATGCGATCGGCGGCAGTCGCGGTGGCAACTTCCGGATTGTAGTTGCCAAGCGCGGCATGCTCGACGACGATCACAACGTCGGCGCCATGTTGTCCGAGCTGCGCGGCCTTGGCGGCGATCCCAGGCGGACCGAGAAGAAGCGCGTGAACTTCGGAATTGAACTTATCCGCGATTTGTCGCGCCGCGGTAACCGCCTCGAGTCCGACCTTCCGAACGTCGGCGCCACGAGTCTCGACGAAAGCAAAGACGTTAGCCATTAGAGAACCTTGGCCTCGGTCTGGAGCAACTTCACCAGCTCGGGGACAGCGGCCGCGCCTTCACCCACCACTCGACCAGCCTTACGCTCGGAGGGGAGCTCGAGCTTGCGAACAGTGAGCTGGGGCGCCGGGATTTGCGCGGGCTTTACTTCCAGCGGTTTTTTCTTGGCGGCCATGATTCCTTTGAGTGATGGCAGGCGCGCTGTGTTGAGTCCCTCATCAACGGTGAGCACCGCAGGCAGAGGAAACTCGACGATCTCCTGGGCACCCTCGAGCTCCCGCTTTGCCGTTCCCTTACCGTCGGCAATCTCGAGCGAAGAGATCGCGGTGACACACGGCAACCCGAGGAGCTCCGCGGTCATCGGACCGACGACTCCATTCGAAGTGTCGGGAGACATCTTGCCGAAGAAAATCAGGTCATAGCTCCCCGCTTTGAGCTCTTCGGAGAGCGTTTTTGCGATTGCGAGACCATCGAAGGGAACCTTGTCGGTCTTGAGCTGAATCCCGCGATCTACACCCATGCTGAGAGCTTTGCGGATAGTCTCCTGGACCACGTCGGGGCCGAGCGAGATGACGGTGACCTCGCTGCCCGCGTTTTTGTCGCGCAGCTGCAGTGCGGCCTCCACGGCCCACGCGTCGAAGTCGTTGATATCGAATTTCAGTCCGGCCTCATCGACCGAGACGTTGTCTGTCGCGATTCTGAAGCGGACGTCCATATCCGGAACGCGCTTGACGCACACGGCAATCTTCACCGCGGAATCTCCATGTGAATGATTTCACATAAAGATAGCAACGCCCGGAACCGTCGCTGTACTTCCGCGCGTATAGCGCAAACGAAACAGGGCCCGGAGGTGAACATCACCCGGGCCCTGCATGCCGCTCGACGCCCGCTCACGCGAGTGGCGCGCTCCGCTTGGACTGCAGCCAAAGCGAGAATACTGGGGGTGCGTCAGAAGGCCGTCATACTGAACCTTGGACCAGCTCACCTGATTCTACGAGCCGACATTCGCGAGAAAACTGTGAGCTGGAGCGGATTCCCGGTGGTCTACTCGAACGCGTTGATGCCGGTGACGGCCTGGCCGAGTATGAGGGTGTGGATGTCGTGAGTTCCCTCGTAGGTGTAGACGCTCTCCAGATTCGCCATGTGCCGCATCGATGAGTACTCGGCGAGAATGCCGTTGGCGCCAAGCAGGCGACGGGCCTCGCGTGCGATATCGGTGGCGACGCTGACGTTGTTCCGCTTGGCAAGGGAAACCTGCTGCGGGCTGAAGGTGCCCGCATCCTTCAGCCGACCGAGGTGAAGGCACAACAGCTGACCCTTCACGATTTCGGTGAGCATTTCCGCGAGTCTTGCCTGCTGGAGCTGGAACCCCGCGATCGGCTTTCCGAACATCACTCTATTGCCGGCGTAGGCGACCGCTTCCTCGTAGCAGGCGAGAGCGGCACCGATCGCTCCCCACGCGATGCCGTACCGCGCCTGGGTGAGGCACATCAGCGGACTCTTGATTCCGCCGGACTTTGGCAGCAGCGCGGTCGCTGGGACTTTCACATCCTGAAGCACGAGCTCGCTGGTGTCGGACGCGCGAAGCGAGAGCTTTCCTTTCTGATCTCTGGCAGTGAATCCGGGCGCGTCAGTGGGGACGACGAATCCGCGGATCGATTTATCGCTTTGGTCATCGCCCGTCTTTGCCCACACGATGGCGACCTGCGCGGTCGAGCCATTGGTGATCCACATCTTGGCACCGTTGATGACCCAGTTGCCGTCCTTCTGCTCTCTGGCGCGGGTGATCATTCCCGACGGATTCGACCCGTAATCAGGCTCCGTCAAACCGAAGCATCCGATTATTTCACCGTGTGCCATTTTCGGCAAATACTCGCGCTTCTGCTCCTCGCTGCCGAAGGCATAT
>DATBXT010000133.1:0-3515 GCA_036514115.1 Gemmatimonadaceae bacterium | reverse complement strand
TCTTTTTCGCGTCATGCGCCAGGCGGCTTCGCGCTACGAGGGGTTGTAATCGAAGCACGCGCTGGTTCTTTTTTGTCCTCATGCTTCGCTTTGCAACCGCCGGCGAGTCGCACGGCCCCGCGCTGATCTCCATTCTCGAGGGGATGGTGGCGGGACTGCCCCTCGTCGCCGCTGACGTTGACGTCGATCTGACGCGTCGCCAGCAGGGCTACGGGCGCGGCAGACGCATGAAGATCGAGTCGGACCACATCGAGTTCCTCTCCGGCGTTCGTGCCGGCGAGACGCTGGGCTCGCCGATCGCAATGATCATCCACAATCGCGACTGGAAGAACTGGCAGGAGATAATGGACCCTGCCCCGCGCGCGCCGGACGCAGAACATAAGCGCGTGGTGACGCGACCGCGGCCCGGCCACGTCGATCTGTCGGGGATGCTCAAGTACGACCGCGACGATGCCCGGGACGTACTGGAGCGCGCCTCCGCTCGCGAAACCACCGCCAGGGTGGCCGCAGGAGCCATTTGCAGGCGTTTTCTCCGCGAATTCGACATTACCCTCGGTAGTCACATAATCCACCTCGGGGGCGTCGATGCGAACAGGCCCGCAAGGATGCCGAACGATATCAATGCGGCGTCGGATGCGTCCGAGCTGCGCACGCTCGATCCCGATGCGGACGCTGAAATGCGCGCGCGGATCGACGCCGCCAAATCAGACGGCAACACGCTCGGCGGGGTCGCCGAGGTGATTTGCGACGGCGTTCCGGTCGGACTTGGGTCGCACGTTTCGTGGGACAGGAAGCTCGATGGACGGCTCGCCGCTGCGATCATGTCGATCCCCGCCGTCAAAGCGGTAGAGATCGGGCTCGGCGTCGAGGCAGCGCGACGACTGGGATCCGACGTTCACGACGAGATCGACGCCGACGAGAACAACGTTCGCGCTGGCCGGGTGCGCCGGCGAACCAATCGCGCCGGTGGCCTGGAGGGTGGCGTCACCAACGGAGAGCAAATCGTCGTGCGTGCGTCAATGAAACCGATCAGCACGCTGATGCGGCCGCTGGGCACGATCGAGATGAAGACGCGCGAACCCGCGCAGGCGGTGGCGGAAAGAAGTGATGTCACGGCCGTTCCAGCGATGGGTGTGATCGCCGAGGCAATGACAGCATTCGTGGTAGCGCAGGCGCTGCTGGAAAAATTCGGTGGCGACTCGCTCGCAGAGACGCGTCGTAATTACGACGGCTACATATCGTCTCTGAGTACCAGAAAGGGACGGTAAGACGTCCGCGCCGCATCTGATCCTCGTCGGACTTCCCGGAGTTGGCAAGACAACGATCGGCAGGGCAGCAGCCCGTCAGCTCGGCAGGCAGTTTCTGGATTTCGATCGTGAGATCGAAAAGCGCGAGGGTCTGGAGGTGCGCGAAATCTTTCGTCTGAAGGGTGAAGACTACTTTCGGTCGATGGAATTCGCGTTGACGGAGGAGCTGAGCGGGACGAGCGGGATGGTGCTTTCTCCCGGCGGCGGATGGATCACTCAAAAAAAATCCGTCGAACTTTTGCGTTCGGCGGGACGTATCATATACCTTAGAGCGTCACCGGAGGCAGTTGCTCGTAGATTGCGCCGGGTAGAGACCCGGCCACTGCTGGCGGGGCGGGACCCAGTGGTAGCGCTACGGGAGCTGTATCAGAAAAGGCACGCTCTGTACGAGACAGCTGACGCCGTTCTCGATACGGAACACCTTGCAAGACAACAACTTATAGCAAAGGTCGTCGAGTTCGGCTCGACCATTAAATAACTACTGAACGCACGATGAACGAACGAGTGCCCGCACAACCAACTTTTCGCGTCATGGGACCGCACGAGCGCGGGCGTTTTGCGCCCGAGGCGTGGGGTCACTTGCTGTCGCTGAACGGGTCGGGCGCCATCAACGGGCTCGAGCTAGAGCACATAATCGAGAGGGCGCTGATGCAATTCGATGGACGCATCGCACTCGATGATTTGCGCGGACTCCTGGAAGGAACGGGCCTGGAAGATTCATCGGGAAGCGGCGACAACACCACGGTACACTAAGAAAATGGCGAAGGCTAAAGTAGCCAAGAAAACGACGCGAGCTACGAAGACGGCCCCCAAGGCCAAGTCGACGGCGCGAGCCACAAAGTCCCGAAAGCAAGTCGCCGAGGACCTCGATGGAGATCATCAGCATGAGCCAGGGTCGACCTCGCTCGTAATCGTCGAGTCGCCGGCGAAGGCGAAGACCATCGGCAAGTATCTGGGCCGCGCGTATCGAGTGCGGGCGACCATCGGTCACGTTCGGGATCTGCCGGAAAAGAAAATCGGGATCGACATCGATAACGGCTTCCAGCCCGAGTATGTAACGATCCCTGGAAAGGAAAAAACGGTTGCTGAGCTGAAGAGCGCCGCGCGTGACTCGCGCGAGATCTTCCTCGCCACCGACCCTGATCGCGAAGGGGAAGCAATCGCCTGGCACGTCGCCCAGCAGATCAAATCCAAGAACGGCGCGCCGGTGAGGCGCGTTTTGTTCCACGAGATCACTCGCGACGCCGTTCAATCCGCGATTCAGAACGCGGGCGACATCGACGAGCGCAAAGTGGACGCGCAGCAGGCGAGGCGCGTGCTCGATCGACTTGTCGGTTACAAGGCGAGTCCAGTGCTGTGGAAGACCGTAAAAAAAGGGATCTCGGCAGGGCGAGTACAGACGGTTGCGCTGCGGTTGCTGGTCGAGCGTGAGCGCGAGATCAGAGCGTTCAAGGCCGTCGAGTACTGGACGGTGGAGGCGCTACTCGAGGAAAAGGGCCAGCAGTTCACCGCAAAGCTGCATTTGCTCGATGGCAAAAAGCCCGTCATCAGCAACGAGAAAGAGGCGAATGCTATTCTCGCCGCGCTCAAGTCCCGGAAGACCTTCCAGGTCACGGAGATCAAGCGTCGCGAGCGCAGGAAAAACCCCGGCGCGCCATTCACCACCAGCACGCTGCAGCAGGATGCGGCCAAGAAGCTCGGCTTCGGCTCGAAGAGAACCATGCGCCTGGCTCAGGATCTCTACGAGGGCATTGATGTTGGCGAGGATGGACCGACGGGTCTGATCACCTACATGCGTACCGACTCCACCCGCGTTGCGGCGTCCGCAGCGGATCAGGCGCGCGACTACATCAAGATGATGTTCGGACAGGAGTATCTGCCCGACGCACCGCGCCTCTACATGGACGGCAAGTCCAAAAACGCACAGGATGCGCACGAGGCAATCCGCCCGACGGATCCGACGCGTCGTCCGGAGCACATCCGGAAGCATCTAAAGGAAGATCAGTACAAACTGTACGAACTGATCTGGCAGCGGTTCATGGCTTCGCAGATGTCGCCGGCGATTTTCGACACCACGACGATCGATTTCGACTTCGATCGGTTCCTGTTCAGAGCGACCGGCAGCGTCGTCAAGTTCGACGGCTACCAGAAACTTTACAAGGAATCGCGCGAGGCCGAGGAAGGGAAACCACTCGAGGCAGAGCAGGG
>DATBXT010000132.1:0-7749 GCA_036514115.1 Gemmatimonadaceae bacterium | reverse complement strand
GACCGCCGCCGCCAATAAGCGGTCCGGTCCCACCCTCGTCCTTTGGCTTGACAACGGTCAGAACTGGCGGCGGAACGTTGGTAGGAATCGTCCGTGGCGCGTCGACATGTATCGCCCGCGGGGTTTCCGGGCGACCGTCCCCTCCGGCGCGGCCCGCCGTCGGTTTCTCACCAGGATTTCCCAGTCTCACGAACCCAACACGCTGCTCCCTGACAGCATCCCGCTTCGCATTCGCAGAGAAGTCGGCGTTGAGTATCAGCATCCGCATGAACGCAATCGCGACGACGATGTGCACGCCGAGCGACACGAAGAAGGCCGTTGACGGGCGTCTCTTCGTGCCTTCAGTGTGCGATCCGACGCGATGAAAAATCATCAGGCGCGCGCCATCCCCTGCCGCTCTTCGAGGCGCGGAGCCGGACGGCTCTCGCCAGCACCGGCCTGTGACTGGAGGCGCTTCAACACTCTGCCCGCACGAGTGGCCGCTTCACGAAGCCGCTCGGGCGACGTGATGAACGACACGCGGAAAAATCCTTCGCCACCGGGGCCGAAGAGCGAGCCGGGCAACACGACCACTCCTTCATCCTGAAGCAGGCGCTCACCGAACACCGCGCTGGGGATGTTCTTCGGCAGCGGGCACCACAGATACATCGTCGCCTTCGGACTCTCCACCTGGAATCCAGCCGAACAGAACGCGTCAACGGCCGCGTCGCGACGTCTCTTGAACTCCGCCACGTTCGTCGGAATCCAATCGACGCAATCGTCGAGTGCGGTCGCCGCAGCTGCCTGAATTCCCATGAACGTCCCGGTATCGATGAATGACTTGACCTTCGCCACCGCGCCAACGAACTCCGCTTTGCCACACGCCCAGCCACAACGCCAGCCGGTCATGTTGAACGTCTTCGACATCGAGTGGAACTCGATCGCGACGTCGCGAGCGCCTTCTATCTCGAAAATGCTGGGCGGCACGTACCCGTCGTAGGCAAGCTCCGAGTAGGCATTGTCATACACCAGAAGAATATCCAGTTCCCTGCAACGACGAACTACGTCTTCCAGATATTCCCTAGGTGCGATTGCGGAAGTCGGATTATTCGGATAATTGAGATACAGAATTTTCGTTTTCTTCAGCACATCCGTGGGAATCCTGTCGAGATCGATCAGGAACCCATTCTCCGGACGGAGCGGATACTTGTAAGGCGTCGCCTCGGCGAGGAGTGTCCCGCCCAGGTACGAGTTGTAGCCCGGCTCCGGCACGATCGTGTAATCGCCCCTGGTCACGTAGGCGAGCGCGAGGTGGGATATCCCCTCCTTCGATCCAATCAGTGGGACGATCTCCTTGATCGGATGGAAATCCTGCCCGAATCTCCGCTTCATGAAACGCGCGACTGCCTCGCGATACTCCATCAGCCCGAGCGCAAACCCATAGCGGCTCATCGTCGGAATTCGCACGGCCTCGCAAATCCGTTCCAGCACTGCGGGCGGCGGCGAGAGATCCGCGTCCCCGGCGCCAAGATCAATGACGTCGACGCCGCGCGCGAGAAGCTCGCGCTTCTGCTCGGGGATTTTCGCGAGAGGATACTCGGGAAGGCTTAGAACACGATCCGTGTAGGCGGGCACTATCGGTTCTCCTGGACAGGGTTGCTGATGCGACTGACGCCTGGAATCTCGACTTCGACGACGTCGCCGGGGGCCAGCGGACCGACGCCTGAAGGCGTTCCGGTTGCCACTAGATCCCCTGGCTCAAGAGTCATTATTCGCGAGATGTAGGCGAGGAGGGATGGGATCGAGAAGACCATCTCGCTGCTCTTTCCCCGCTGTCGCTCGACGCCGTTCACACGCGTGACGACGATAAGACTGTCGAGGTCCGGAAGCTTGGATGACTCCTCTCCCAGAGGAAGAAAGGTATCAAATCCCTTCGCCCTAGTCCATTGTGAATCTGCCTTTTGCAGATCTCGAGCTGTCACGTCGTTGACAGCGACGATCGCCTTGATTGACTGCGCCGCATCAGCTTCCGACACTCCGGTCAGGGTGCGCCCTACGACGATGCCGATCTCGCCCTCGTACTCCACTTGTTTGGAGATCGCGGGGAGGACTATCGCTTCACCCTCGCGGATAATGCTGGATGGCGGTTTGAGAAAGAGCAGCGGCTCCTTCGGAACTTCGTTACCCAGCTCCTTCGCGTGCTCCCGGTAGTTGCGGCCAACGCAGACGATTTTTCCGGGGCGTGATCTTGATGCCGGCATCTTGTTTGGTCACCCTTTGATGGTGTGAAGTTGCTGTCCGTTCGAGTCACGCGCCTGCTCAATCCTCATGCGCAATTTTGTAGGCGAGGTTGCGCGCCGCGCCGAGCTCGGACACCAGATGGTTCATGATCTCGCGTGGCGGCTTACCGGACCCCTTGAGCTTGCGAGCGACGTCAGTGAGCTCTGACTCCGCGATTACGGCCTTCTGTGCACCCGCCACGACGATCACGACTTCGCCCTTTGGATCCTTGTCAGTGTAGGCGGACGCGAGGCTGGCCACCGTTCCTCGATTGAATTCCTCGAACTGCTTGGTGAGCTCTCGAGCAACGACCGCTTCGCGCGCTGCGGCGCCGGCCTTTGCCAGGTCGTCGAGCGTAGCGCCCACCCTGTTCGGCGCCTCGAAGATCACCACCGTGGAGCGGGAGCTGACGACGTCATCGATGGCTTCGATCCGCTCCTTTCCTTTGCGCGGCAGGAAACCGTAAAACGCAAATCGCTCCAGGGACATTCCGGACCCTACAAGGGCCGCCATTACTGACGAAGCGCCGGGAATCGGAACCACCGGAATTCCCTCGGCGATCGCCGCAGCGACGAGTCGCGAGCCGGGGTCCGAGATGAGCGGGGTGCCGGCGTCTGATATCAGAGCGATCGAATCACCCGCGCGGAGACGCTCGACTATGCGCGGCGTCTCCTTCGCCTCGTTGTGCTCGTGATACGAACGAAGCGGCGTTTCCACTCGATAGTGGTCGAGCAGCCGTCGGGAGTGACGGGTGTCCTCCGCAATAACAAGCGCGGCCGAGGTAAGAACCTCGACCGCGCGATATGACATGTCTCCCAGATTGCCAATGGGAGTGCTGACGAGATACAGAGATCCCGGCAATTATGCAGCGTGCTGCTTGAACTTCTCCGCTAGCGCGGGCTTGCCGGCGAAACCGACCATCTGGTCGACGAGCTTGCCGTCCTTGAAGAAGAGAATCGTAGGGATAGACCGGACGTTGAATTTCGTGGACGTTTTAATGTTCACGTCGACATCGACCTTGGCGACCTTGGCCTTCCCTTCGTACTCGACGGCTAGCTGGTCGAGAACGGGAGCGACCATGCGGCAGGGGGCGCACCAGGTCGCCCAGAAATCGACGACGGCGAGTCCCTTATGCTGCTCGATCTGGCTCTCGAAATCCGCGTCGTTTACTTCAACAGCGTTCGACATTTTTATCTCTCCAACCCGCGGGAAGCCCCTTGGGTCTTTCTTTGTTAGCTTTCACGCCTTCTTCAATAAATTTAATGACCCCATCAACCCCGCGCGGCACGCGGGTTTCGCATATCGGGATCGCGGTCAAGGCCATCGTCGACACCCTTCCGTTGTTCCGGGATATTCTGGGTCTGAGCGAGGTTGACCTCGACGACGCGGACGGCGCGCGCATCGTCGGCCTGAGCGCTGGCGAGCCGCTGGTGGAACTACTGGAGGCTGACGATCCCGCCTCGCCGATCGGCCGCTTCGTTGCGAAGCGGGGCGCCGGAATCCATCACATTTGCTTTTCGGTTGACGATCTCGACGGCACACTGGAGCGATGCCGTCGCGCCGGAATTCAGCTCATCGACGACGAGCCTCGCACTGGCGCCGAGGGAAAACGAATCGCCTTCCTGCACCCGCGCTCTACGGGCGGGGTGCTGATCGAGCTCTCAGATCACTAGACCGGAAGTGCTACCTGGTAGTCGTTCCCGTGTTGCCGCAGAAATCGCGGATCGAAGCGAGATCCGTATTCTCCACGTACCACCGGTCGCCCGGTCCTTTGATCGTGTAGAACGTGGTTTGACGAGTAAGATTGCCCTTTCTCAGCTCGACCCTCACCTCACGATGGCCAGAAGTGCCGGGCGCCTCTCCCACGATACGAGCGCTATCGTGCTTGAGGTAGCAGGCAAGAATCGTCAGGCGCTTTTCGAGCTGGGTGTGATCCATGCTCTCGCGAGCCGGCCCGTGCTCGGTGCCCCACTCGGCGGACATCGCCTGCAGATCGCCGGCGTTTGCGGCGCGCAGGAACTGCTCGGTCGCGACCTGCGGTGCGGTGGCGCCCGTGACCTCTCCGCCGTTTTTCTGCGTGGCGCTCGAGCATGCGGCGAGCAGTAGCAATCCGGCGACTTTTCTGAACGACACGATAAAATTCTCCACGGGAATTAGAGCTGGCGAATCAGGGACGGTGACAATGCGCGCAAAGCAACAACGGCTCTACATCAATATTGATCACGTTGCCACCCTGCGGCAGGCACGCCGCGGAGCTGAGCCGGACCCGGTGGAGGCCGCTGCGGTCTGCGAAAACGCCGGCGCGGACGGAATCACCGCGCACCTCCGCGAAGATCGGCGCCACATTCAGGACACGGATATCCGGCGGCTGAAAGAATCGGTGCGCAGTTACTTCAATCTGGAGATGGCCTGCGTCGCAGAGATGCTGGAGATCGCGCGGGCCATCAAACCGCAGCAGGTGACGCTGGTGCCGGAACGACGCGAAGAGGTGACCACGGAAGGAGGTCTCGACATTCTGAGCGATCCGGCCAGGATCCAGAATGCCATCGATGCGCTGACAGACGCCGGGATCCGAGTGAGTCTGTTCATCGATCCGACCCGCGCCGCCATCGAGCAGTCGAGGAAGCTCGGCGTTCCGGCCGTCGAGCTGCACACCGGTACCTATTCCCACCACGCGGGAAACGCTGGCGCTCTCGATGCGCTTCGGGACGCGGCGCGCCGTGGAGCGGACCTCGGTCTGGCCATTCACGCCGGGCACGGCCTTACCGTGGGGAACGTCGGACCGGTCGCCGCAATCGCCGAGATCGAGGAGTTGAACATCGGCCATTCCATCGTCAGCCGATCCGTCTTCATCGGCCTCGGCGCAGCGGTCAAGGAGATGCGCGAAGCGATGCGCGCTGCTCGCTCGTCTTAATCTGACGAGGTTTTGACTGTGGGTGGTAAACAATCCACCTTTCGTGTTAACTGGAGACGCTGATGACGACCCCCGGCCGGCTACTGGATTTCTTCTCACTCGAGGCGAGCGAATACCTCGCGCGTCTCGAGGCGCTGGCCACGCAGCAGGGTTTGCAGTCGTCGGACGCCTCCCAGTTCGCTGCGGCGGCGAGGGGACTTCGCGGCAGCGCGACGATGGCGAAGGCCGGCGATCTCGCGCGGCTCGCCGCCAGTGTCGAGCGGATCGCATCCGGCGTCGTTCAGGGTGTGACATCCTGGGAACCTGAGGTCCAGCGCGCAGTCGTCGGCGCCGTCGAAGACCTCAAGCTCCTCGTGCGGTCGGTGCGCAGCTGGGGCGCCGAACAAAACTCCCGGGTCGAAGAAAGCGTGCAAAGGCTTGCTCGCTACGGTCCCTCCCGCGAAGAGCGGAAGGAGGACGTGATCGTTCCCGTTTCACAGCTTTTCTACAACGACGACGGACAGCACCTCGTCTACGTTGCGCCCAATCCGCGCACGCATTACGAGCAGCAGCTGCGCGAGCAGGGTGGCGCGATTGGCGTCGGCACTCTCTCGCCTGAGATAAAGCGCGTCCCGACGCCCGTGCGTGAAGCCCCGCCCGCCCCGGCTGAGGCGCCGCCGCGGACGGCGACCCCTGTGCGAGGGACGACTCCGCCCCGCGGTCAGGAGCTGAAGGACGTTCTGAACTCGAGCCTGGCGACGATGCGCTCGCTCGAATCCAGGCACTCCGGACCGCAGCCCTCGGCCGCCGAGCTCGTTCCCATTCAGCAGCTGCTTTATCGAGGTGAGCGCGCGATCGAGCGCGCTGCCGAGATTCGTCGCGCACTCAAGAAGAGCGGAGCCCAGCCGACACGGGCTCTCGTCGACGAGCTCGTTGATCTGGTAGAGCTCGCCCGGGCCGAGTAAGACTTGCGTCCGGGTTGGCGCGCCGCCCTTGGAGCGGTCCTAAGCGCCGCTCTCATTTACTGGACTTTGCACGGAATCTCCGCGACCGATGTTGCTCATCGTCTGTCGCGGTCTGACCCGCTGCTTTGGATCGCTGCCACGTTTTGCGCGACGATAATCTTTCTGCTGCGCGCGCGACGCTGGCGGACCATTCTGGAGCCCGTCGCCGGCAAGCTCGGACTTCCGCCGCTGTGGCGGGCGACGGCAATCGGAATGATGGTCAACAACGTCGTTCCAGCCCGCGCCGGTGAGATCGCCAGAGCCTTTGCGCTGACGCGGGAGACTTCCCTCCCCTTCGCGACTTCGCTTGCCTCGCTGGCGGTGGACCGGCTGTTCGATGCGATCGTCCTCCTGCTGCTGGCAGTTGTCGCGCTGCTCGACCCCGCGCTCGGCCGCGTGAATACTCTCGCGGGCCGCCCCCTCAGCGCCTTCGCTACGGGTGGCGGAACTTTCGTAGTCATTCTCCTCGCGGGCCTGTATGCGCTGGTCTTTTTCCCCAACCAGCTGCTGCGGCTGTTCGAGCTGTTCGCGCGCAGAGTTTCGCCGACGGTGGAAGAGCGAGGGCGTCGCGTTCTCAAAACCTTCATCGACGGTCTCTCGGTGCTGAGACAGCCCGGGCATTTCGTCGCGGTTCTGGCGTGGACGATCGCGCACTGGCTGGTGAACGCGCTGGGTTTCTGGCTGGCCTTCAAGGCCGTGGGCATCGGCGCGCCGTTTTCGGCGGCGCTCTTTCTTCAGGCCTTCATCGCACTCGGCACCGCCGTCCCTGCCCTGCCCGGGTTCTTCGGGATATTCGAGTACATGTCGGTTCAGGGACTCGGCATCTACGGAGTCAGCCAGGAACAGGCTGCCACATGGGCGATCGGATATCACCTCTTCTCCTTCGTTCCGATCACCGTCATCGGGGCCTGGTACTTCACCAGGCTCGGCGTTCGCCTTAGGGATCTGCAGCCTTCGCCTGACGGCGCAGCATGAGTCTTCGCGGCGGCCGCACGTTGGCGCAGGCGAAGATCAATCTCTCCCTGCGAGTCCTGGCTCGTGAAGCCGATGGCTTTCATTCGATAGAGACTGTGTTCCTCCGCATCGACCTCGGCGACGAGGTCCGCGTCCATATCCGCGAGCTGACCCGGTCGCTGCGGTGCGGGGTGATGCGCGGTGAACCCGAAGAAAAGAATCTCGCCTACCGTGCTGCCTCGTTATACGCCGCGGAGACGGGGTGGCCTCACGGCTTCGAGATTGTGATCAAGAAGCGCATTCCTATCGGTGGGGGACTGGGGGGCGGCAGCGCTGACGCCGCCGCAGTCCTCCGCATTCTGAATGCTCTGGCGGAGAAACCGCTCGCTGAAAAGGATCTCTGCGGCCTCGGAGCGCGTCTCGGCTCTGACGTGCCTTTCCTGGCCAGCGAGGCGACCATGGCCATCGGTTGGGGCCGGGGGGAAAAGCTGTTGCCGCTGCCGTCGCTCCCTCCGCGCGACATCCACCTCTTTCTGCCGCCGTTCGGCATCGACACGGCGGAAGCGTACGCGTTGCTGGACGAATCGCGGAGTAGCTGGTCGGACGAGCACCCGGATTTTACCGCGGAGATGTTCGCCG
>DATBXT010000131.1:0-4883 GCA_036514115.1 Gemmatimonadaceae bacterium | reverse complement strand
CTATTTCTTCGCCGTAACTGCGGAACTGCTCGGTCGCGCGACGACGGAGGGATTCCCGTCGGAGATGTACGCGTTGCCGGACGACTCGAGTTTCGCGACGTTGGATTCGATCGCGTTGCCGATGACCTGGATGCGCGGCGTCGAGCCCGGATTAAAAGCAGGATCGTAGGGAGACCTCATCGGACCACCGTCGACCTCGAACACCACGGGCCAGCTGTAATTCACGGTCTTGCCGGTCTTCGGATCCGTCCACGAACCCTTGCTCGCAAGAGCGCGGTTCTTCGGCCACAATCCCTGCGGCAAGGCCATCTCGCGGATCTTGTAACCGGGGACGGCGGAGTCGATGCCGAGCACGTTGCGAGCGATCTGCTCCTGCACGAACGCGTCGGGATATTTGCTCAATTGCGCGTGCCACAGCGTGTGATCGCACAGCTCGAATCCGTTGTCGGCGAGCCACTTCACTTTCTGGAATCGCCACTGTGATTTCTGGCCCTGCACTCCGCGATCGCCGAAGAAGTTGTGACCGGCGGCAGCTCCGTTCAGCAGACAGAAGACGCCCTTGTTCGCCCAGTCGGGATGCGTCTTCCTGAAGTCCAGCCAGATACCAATGCCGCTGGTCGGATCGATCTCCAGCTTGCCGTTGTTCTCGATGTAGCGGAACTGTTCCGGCGACGCGTCGTCGAACACGAAGACGACTGGTGAAATGCCTTTCGGCAGATTCAGATTCTTGTCGAGCACGTCGGCCATGTTAACGGGGCGGTAGCCGCGGCTGTAAAGGAACTCGAGATCTTTCCGGAACTGTCCGCGCTCGCGCGCGTAGAGCCCGTTGTGATCGGTGATCAGGTGATACTCCAGCACCATTATTCGTCCCATCTCGTTGGGCACGCGATTGGGGTTTGGCGCGGGTGGTGCACTGGGCGAGGAACCTGACGCGGGGCTTGCGGAACCGGGCGCAGCGCCGGCCGTAGTGGATGTTGGACCCGTGGTGGCCGTCGAGGTGTCTGATGTACCGGCATTCGACACCATTTGCCTGGTCGAATCAGTGGTATTGGTGCTCGCCGCGGATGCGGAATTGGTTGCGCTGCCTTTGCAGGCGAGGGCGGCGAAAGCGATCGAAACGAGGACTGAACGATACATTTTTCCCAGCTGTTTTCAGAGATGAAGGCGAGAAGCCGAGGCTTTCCTGGCGCATTGTCGACGCGCCGGCGAGGAATCCTCCTCGGTCTCTTCGCAATATGTATTCTAGCGGTTTACTTCACCGACGTGTGGCTGCTCACGTGCGGCTTCGACGGCTGCCCCACACCGCGCGACATCCAGACGTTCCAGCCCGATCAGGGCGGACGCATCCTCGACCGTTATAACAGAGTGATGGGGCGCCTCGAGCTGGTCCGCCGCGTCAACGTCCCGATCAGCGCTGTGCCGCAGTTCGTCCAACAGGCCTTCATCGCCACCGAGGATCGTCGCTTCTATCAGCACGGCGGGCTCGACTGGCGTGGATTCTTCCGCGCCCTTGCCGCCAACCTGAAGGCCGGTGGCACCCGCCAGGGATTCAGCACCATCACCATGCAGGTGGCGCGGAATACTTTCGCGGTGCGCCGCTATCCCGCGCGCTCGCTGCGACAAAAGCTCACCGAGCTGCGACTCTCGCGCCTCATCGAGCACTCGCTCACCAAGCAGCAGATCCTCGAGCTCTACTTCAACGTCATCTACATGGGGAACGGCGTTTACGGAGTGGAAGCGGCGAGCCGAGATCTATTCGGGAAGAGCGTGAATCAGATCACTCTGCCACAGGCGGCGGTGCTCGCCGCGCTGCCGAAGGCTCCGTCCGCGTACACGCCGCGTCGTCACGCGCAACGCGCGCTCGACCGGCGAAACCTCGTGCTCGGCCTGATGGTGAAAGAAGGCTACGTCTCTGCCAACAGATTGCCGGGACTCCAGGCGACTCCCATGAAAATCGCCAGGGATGAATGGCGTCCGAAAGATCCGAACGACTCCTTCGCTCTCGACGCGGTGCGGAGCTTTGTCGACTCCATCATCCAGGGCGGTCAGGCCGACATCATCGATCTGACGGTGCGCACTACTCTGGATCGCAACGCCCAGATCGCCGGTGACCGCGCCGTTCGGCGGCAGGCGGCGAACATTCAGGGCGAGTCCGGACGCAGAGGACTCATTCAGGGCGCGATGATCGCCATCGATCCGCGCACCGGCGACATTCGCGCTCTCAGCGGCGGCCGCACCTACGAGCGGGGCGCATTCAATCGAGCGCTGCTGGCGCACCGACAGCCCGGCTCTGCGTTCAAACCCTTCGTCTACGCTGCCGCGATGGCTCGCGGCTACACGCCTTCGTCGGAGGTCGACGACGATCCAATCGACGTCCTGCAGGGTCGCGATGTGTGGTCGCCGCAGAACTACAACGATGAATATGCCGGACGCATCACTTTCCGACGCGCGTTGATCCTGTCCGCGAACGCCGCGACGGTACGCGTGAGCCAGGCCGTCACCATTCCCGTCGTACTTGCCACCGCGCACAAGAACGGAATCGTCAGCAATCTGCCCAATCTTCCGTCGGTCGCGCTTGGCTCCGGTGAGGTGACGCCGATAGAGCTGGTGACGGCGTACTCACCGTTTGCGAACGGCGGCTACAAGGTGAAGCCGCGCCTGGTGCGCAGCATCTCAACGGCCGACGATGTCCCGATCTGGCAGGACGACGAGCAAGCCCAGGTCACGAATCGGGTGCAGGTAATGGATCCGCGGGACGCGTACCAGGTGACGTCGATGCTGCAATCGGTCGTCGACTACGGCACCGGCAAAGTGGTGCGCGCGTCCGGCGTGAAGGGACTCGTCGCCGGGAAAACCGGAACGACCAACAGCGGCACCGATGTGTGGTTCGTCGGCTACACACCGACGGTGGTGGCAGCGTTCTGGTTCGGCTTCGACAATCCCGCTCCCATCAGTGGTGATGCATCAGGCGGCCGTCTCGCCGCGCCGGCGTGGGTCGATTTCTACCAGAACGGCTGGCGCGAAACCGCATCTCCCAACGCCTGGAATCCACCCACGGGAATGGTCGAGCGCATCATTGATCCCACGACCGGCTACCTGGCCACGGAGTGGTGTCCCGTTACGAGGAACGAGTACTACAAGCCGGAGCTGCCGCTGCCGACTATTCCGTGCCCCGATCATGGGCCGGATCAGTACGACGATCAGAACAACAACGGCGACCAGGCGCCGCGGGATTGGTCCAATGATTTCGGGAAGAAGATCAGCAAGGCGCTCGGGAAAATCTTTCGGTTTTAGGGACGGAACTGCAACTGATGAAGGGCAAGCCACCCGCTACCCGCTGAACGCCAAACGCCGTCAGCTGCCTGCGACAGGACAGGTCTTTTCGTTTCGCTGACCGCGGTCCGCGACTGCGTAGGGACGGTCGCTGGTTATCGCGGATCGCTGGCAGCCCCTAGCGTGTTTATGGACAGTGTGGGTCAGGAAAGACGATGTAGTCCCATCATCCAAACGAGTCTGTCGATACGCCTGCAGCTCGTAGCGAATAGCGTTTAGCGGGTAGCGGGTAGCTTGCCCTGGCTTTTTCGTTGCCCTACACGATTCCCAGAAAATCTCGCGGCGCCGCATTAAACCCAGGGAATATCCGGTCGAGCGCCTTCGCCCCCATGTGCCGCGACGCGACTTCAGCAAACACCGACCGGAAATCAGTCGTCAAAGCAAGATCCCGCCCCTCGTACAGCTGCTCCTGCTCGAGGCCCGGCCAACGTCCGTGCACTTTGCCACCCTTCACATCGCCGCCAATCACGAACAAGGCGCCCGCGTGGCCGTGATCGGTGCCGCGGTTTCCGTTCTCGTGCGCCATGCGGCCGAACTCCGACATCGTCATGATGACCACGTCGTCCATGCGATCGCCAAGGTCCGTCACGAGAGCAGCGATCGACCGCGCAAAATCATCGAGACGCTGCGCCAGCTGTCCGGTCGACGAGCCCTGATTGACGTGGGTATCCCAGCCTCCGACATCAGCGAATGCGACCTCGAGACCGACGTTCGCCTTTATCAGCTGCGCGATCTGCAGGAGTCGCGTTCCAAACTGCGACCGCGGATAGTCGGCCCCGTTCTGCGGAGCGTACCGCTGCGGATTCGCGGCGCGCAGCATCTTCACCGCGTCGAACGTCTCGGTGCCGGTCGCGTGAACGAGATCCGCCGAGCCCGTGCGGTACAGCGCTTCCAGGCGCTCCGCGGAGCTGCCGGTGGCGCGCACTGAAAATTCGTCGAGACTGTTCATCGCCACCGTCGGACTCGGACCCTCGAGTATCCTCGGAGTTTGCGGAGTAAGTGCCACCGCGCGGAACGGAGTCCTGGCGAGATTGCACTCGTCGCAGGTCCCCTTCGCGGCGAGATACCTGTTCAGCCAGCCGTCAGTGGTGCCTTTGTTGTCCGGCGTGCCGGTCTCCATGTAGTCCTGCGCATCGAAGTGCGAGCGCGTGGTGCTGGGACTGCCCACTGCCTGCACCGGCGCCAGCATCTTACGATCGTAGAGCGGCTTCAGCGGAGCGAGCGCCGGATGCAATCCAAAGAATCCATCGAGATCGATCGCGCCGCCGGCGACACAACGGAGCGGTTGCGGAATCGCGATCGAAGGCCGCATCGCGTAGTACGCTTTCTCACCGTGGGGGACAACAATGTTCAGGCCGTCGGCCGCACCGCGCTGAAAGAGACATATCAGCACTTTGCCTTTCGGCGCCTTGAACAAATCCATGCCGAACGCCGTGCGTCGCAGGAAGCTCGGGCTGAGCCCCATCGTGACGAGGGCCAGCGCGCCTGATTTAACGAATGCTCTGCGTTCCATCGTACTCTCCTAGTGCCTCTGAAATTCCGGCGAGCCG
>DATBXT010000130.1:0-2201 GCA_036514115.1 Gemmatimonadaceae bacterium | reverse complement strand
ATGATCGTGTATTCGGCGGCTTTTGCCCTTCCGTTCGTCCTGCTGGCGATGGCACCACGCTTCGCGCGTCTGTTGCCGCGCTCGGGTGAGTGGATCCACACTCTGCGAGTCGTGATCGGATTCCTGGAAATCGGAGCGGGGTTCAGGTTCCTTTCCAACGCGGATCTCGTGCTTGGCTGGGGGCTTTTCACCCGTCAAGCCCTTCTGCTCGTCTGGGTTGCTCTCGCCATAGCAGGTGCCGTTTACCTGCTGCTTCCAGTTCGAATGAGCGCCACGCGCATGCAAAGCGGAGGGAGGCTGATAGCGGCGGGCGGAGCACTGGCAATCGCCGCATGGCTCACCGCCGGTGTTCGCGGCCGGCCGCTGCCGCAGGTCGAGGCTTTCCTTCCGCCACGCGCTCCGCTGGCGATTGCAACGGGAGCCCGATCGTCAGAGTGGATGCTCAATGACTATGAGGGCGCTCTCACCGCTGCCCGCAACACCAATAAGCTCGTGTTCGTCGACTTCACGGGTTACACCTGCACCAACTGCCGTTGGATGGAAGCGAACATCTTCAGTCGCCCCGATGTCGGCGCGCAACTCGACCAGTTCGTGCTCGCCCGGCTGTACACGGATGGCGATGGTGACATATATGAGCGCCAGCAGCAGTTCCAGGAAACGACTTTTGGGACCGTCGCGCTTCCGCTTTACGCGGTCGTGGATGCGGAGGGAAAGGTGCGCGGCACTTTTACGGGGCTGACGCGCGACCCTGCGGAGTTCATCGGTTTTTTGCGTCG
Organism: Gemmatimonadaceae bacterium; assembly: GCA_036514115.1. Classification (GTDB taxonomy): domain Bacteria; phylum Gemmatimonadota; class Gemmatimonadetes; order Gemmatimonadales; family Gemmatimonadaceae; genus UBA4720. Next base: position 1,425 of record DATBXT010000130.1, on the reverse strand, counting down.
CGCTGCGTCCGGAGGCTGAACCTCTCACGGACGCGGGATCGCTGGCGTTCCGCTAAGGCTTTTTCGCGGGATCGGCGACGCCGGCTCTATCTGCTCGCTGCAGAACTTCCTCGGCGGTCGACAGCGGCCCATGATGCGTTGACCTCTCCGCTTCGATCTTCCTGACCATGGCGTCCGTCTCGTTGTCTTTCTTGCCGCGGCGGAAAATGAATTCAGGCGCGAGCACGATACCGAGAAGAGTGAGCGGGAGGATCTGCAGCGTCTGAATCAGCAACGAGATGGCGATCGCGTCATTGCGCGCTACGCCAAACTGCTCCGCCATGAGAGCGTAGACGAACTGAAAAAATCCGACGTTGCCAGGCGTCGCACGAATGATGAGGCCGACATTGATCCCGAGCAGACACGCGAGACTGCCCGCGAGGGGCATTGGAACGTGCGCGGCGGACGCGGCGAGGTCGAACGTCCACAGCTGACACGCCCACGACCCGAGCGATAGGAGAATCGCGGCGAGAAATCGAGGCCCGGTCGCAAGACGGCCGGCGGTCTGACCGAAGCTCACGAAGTACGCCCGAAACTTTCCCATGAACGTGCGCGGTTTCGCCCGCCGCTCCGGCACGTGCTCGGGCTTCATGCGTCGTGTCGCATAGACAAAGAACACGAGCAGTACCACAATCAGCACCAGCAGAAGTTCAGCTGGGATCTTCCAGCGCTCGAACTGTGGCGGCAGCTCGAAGACGAGTACTCCGGCTACGAGAAGGATCACGAAACCAATCGGATCGAACAGCTTCTCGAGCGCCATCGAAGCCAGCACGGTGGAGCTGGGTACTTCGCTGACTCGTGATACGAACACCACGCGCGCGGCATCTCCGCCGCTGGCCACCAGCACGTTGTTGAGTCCCGCGCCCGCAACGGTGGCGCGGATCGCGAGGGGCAGGGACGTAATTCCAATCGGGCGCAGAAAAAGCCACCACCGGACGCCCTTGATGAGCACCGACAGCAGATTCACGCCGATCGCCGCCGCGAGTAATGGCAGCGATGCGTGTCGCATCGCGTTCCACGCCTGGTGCCAGTTGATGGTGCGAGCGAACAGAATGAGGAAGACAAGGATCGCGGCTGAGATCGCCCAGCGAATCCCTTTCTTCAGCTTAGGACTCATTCAGTGGGCAGGGTCGCGAACTCGTAGCCTTGTTCTTTCAGGCGGTCGATGATTAACGGAAGCGCTGCGGCGGTCTGCATCCTGTCGCCATCCGGATTGTAGCCGTCACCGTCGTGCAGCAGCACAATCGAACCCGGTGAAACTCCCTCAAGGGTACGGCGCAGGATTTCCTCCACGCCGGGGCGATCGCTGTCCCAGACACCGAGCGACCAGCCGACAGTGCGCTCGCCATAGGAGCTGGCAATGGGGGTGGTCCACGGGCTGCGGAA
>DATBXT010000129.1:0-3560 GCA_036514115.1 Gemmatimonadaceae bacterium | reverse complement strand
GCGCAGTGTTACTTCACTTCGACGGATGCTCCCTGCTCTTCGAGCTTGGCTTTCATGGCTGCGGCCTCATCCTTGGTGACTCCGGCCTTGACGACGCTCGGAGCGCCATCGACGAGATCCTTCGCTTCTTTCAGTCCGAGTCCGGTCAGCTCGCGCACGACCTTGATGACCTGGATCTTCTTGGCGCCGGCTTCCTTGAGGGAAACCGCGAACTCGGTCTGCTCTTCGGCTGCCGGAGCCGCGGCAGCGCCGCCTGCTCCACCCGCCGCCGCACCACCGCCGCCGACAGGCGCAGCGGAGATCGTGACGTTGAACTTGCTCTTGAAAGCTTCGACGAGCTCGGAAAGCTCGAGGACCGTCATGCTGCCGATCGCGTCGAGGATTTCATCCTTGCTCAGTGTTGCGTTTGCCATTGTTGTTTTTCTCCCGGAGAAATTAGGCGCCTTCGCGCTGAGTCTTGAGCGCGTCGAGCGCGCCAACAAACATGTATAGAAGCCCGTTGAGCGCACCGGCGAAGGCGGCCATGGGGGACTGCATGCCGGCTCCAAGATCAGCCAGCATTTGCTCGCGAGACGGTAGCGAAGCGAGACGCTTTACCTGCGCGTTGTCGATCTTCTTGCCCGAGAGCAACCCGCCCTTGACGGCCGGCTTGTCCTCGAACTCCTTCGCGAAATCGGTGAGCACCTTCGCGGCCGACACCGGATCCCGGGCGACGACCAACCCGGTCGGGCCCTTGAGCGTATCGCCGACGAGACCGCTCTCGTTGACGGCACGCAAAGCCAGCGTGTTCTTGATGACCACGTACTCTACGCCCGCCTTCTTCAGGCGCCGGCGCAGCTCGGTCATCCGCTTCACGTTGAGGCCGGTGAAATCGGTGTAGTACAGCGACTGCGCGTTGTTCAGTTTACCAGACAACTCGGCGACGAGTTGCTCCTTCTCTGCTCTCTTCATCGATCGGTACCCGTTGACCGGTAGGCGGTGATGTCGATGCTCACGCCGGGACCCATCGAGCTCGAGATGGCGACGTTACGGATATAGACACCCTTCGACGTCGCGGGCTTGGCGCGGACGATCTGCTCCATGAACGCCCTGAAGTTCTGCTCCAGAGCTTCGGGCGCGAATGAGACTTTGCCGATCGCGGCGTGTACGTTGCCCGCCTTGTCGACGCGGTATTCGATCTTTCCAGCTTTCGTCTCGCGGACCGCGCGAGTGACGTCGAAAGTCACCGTGCCCGCCTTGGGGTTCGGCATCAGGCCGCGTGGGCCGAGGATGCGGCCGAGCGCGCCGAGCTGACCCATCTGGTCCGGCGTGGCGATGAGGACGTCAAAGTCCATCCAGTTTTCCTTGATCTTCGCGATGTACTCGGTGCCGACGAAATCGGCGCCCGCCGCTTCCGCTTCGCGCGCCTTGTCGCCAGCGGCGATGACGAGAACGCGGACAGCCTTACCGGTTCCAGCAGGAAGCACGACGGTACCGCGCACAGCCTGATCGGCGTGCTTGGGATCGACGCCCAGACGGACGGCGACCTCGACGGTCTCATCGAACTTGGCGAAGGCGCTCGACTTTACGAGGTCGATGGCCTGACGCGGCTGATACCGGGTCTCGGGATTCCGCTTCTCGGCGGCTGCTTTGTACTTCTTGCCGTGAGTTCTCATTAGTCCCTCACCTCGATGCCCATCGAGCGAGCAGCGCCGGCAACCATCGCCATTGCCGACTCGAGCGTGTCGCAATTCAGATCGGGGAGCTTGATCTCGGCGATCTTCCTGACCTGCGCTTTGGTGACGGAGCCAACTTTCACGCGATTCGGCGTACCGGAGCCCTTCTCAACTCCCGCTTCCTTCTTCAGCAGGACGGCCGCGGGCGGCGTCTTGGTGATGAAGGAGAAGGATTTGTCCGCGAAAATGGTGATCTCGACCGGGAGAATCGTATCCTGACCCTGCGTCCGAGCGTTGAACTCTTTGCAGAAGGCCATGATGTTGATTCCCTGGGGGCCGAGAGCGGTTCCCACGGGGGGCGCCGGATTCGCCTTGCCTGCAGGGATCTGCAGCTTGACGAAACCAACTGCCTTTTTTGCCATGATACTCCTCAGTTACTGTCAGCCGTCGCCCAGTGTTGGGGCGGCTTACGACTCCCACGGTATGATTTGACGTCGTAGTGGTATCCGACGGTGCGCTCCTCGCCTCATCGGCCGCCCCGCGCAAGGGCCATCACCTGCGGCGGGAGTAGCGCCGCTGTGACTTCAGGTCATTACATCATTTAACGCGGAGACCGATTACCCGCGTCGTTCAGTTGTCGGTGCTGACTGTCGTCAGCAGGTTTTTCCCGTGCAGCCTGTAAACCTAAACAGTCCAGGCCGGTTTTAGTAGCCCTTCAACTGTAAATAATCCAGCTCAACACTAGTTGGCCGGCCGAACAGGGAAACCGACACTCTGACCTTGCCCTTGTCGGGAAGGACTTCTTCGACGGTGCCGTTGAAGTCCGTAAAGGGCCCTTCCGTGATCGCCACCGCCTGGCCGACGAGGAACGGAATCTCTTCCTTTACCTCCTCGGGCTCGGCGTCATCGGTGACCCCAAGGAGCCGGTTGACTTCTTCCGGCCGCAGCGGCTGCGGGAGCCGCTCGTGTCCGACGAACTTGATGACGCCCTGGATGCCGTTGATGGTGTGGGCCGTCTCCTGGTCCATCACCATCTCGACCAGCACGTAACCCGGGTAGATCTTGCGCTCGACGTTCACCTTTTTGCCGTTCTTGATCTCAACCGCTTCCTGGGTCGGAACGAGAGCCTGGCGGATAGGACGCTCCTCGGCAGGCCGCGGATCAGCGTCGATGCGACGCTGGATCAAGGAGCGAACCTTGTTCTCGTGGCCAGACGTCGTCTGGATGGCGTACCAGCGGTGCTCTGTCGAAATCGGGATAACCATCATCGCCTCGAGAACAGATTCGGGATGCCCTGGACGAATACGAGCTGCAGCACGAGGTCGATGACGCCGATCACGGCGCCGATGAACAGCACGAAGATGATGATCTTGATCGTGGTGTCCTTCAGCTGCGCGCGGTCGGGCCAGGTGACCTTCCGCATCTCGTCTTGCACCTCGTGATAGAACTGCGTGAGGCGGCCAGGAAGACTGCGGCGCTCGACTACCTCGACCGATGCCATCTCAGACGCCTCCGCTCAACGATTTCAGCGGCATTTACTTCGTTTCCTTATGCAGCTTGTGCGTGTTGCAGCGTGGGCAATACTTCTTCCACTCGACGCGCTCCGGGTGCAGGCGCTTGTTCTTGTCGGTGAAGTAATTGCGGTTTTTGCAGGTCTCGCAGGCGAGAATGATTTTTTCGCGGGGCATTTACTGGGTCCTGGCTGACTGAATCGCTCCACGGCGGGAGCGATCCAGTCGGTGGTTGTTATTTGATGATCTTGGTTACGACGCCGGCGCCGACGGTGCGGCCGCCTTCTCTGATCGCGAAGCGGAGACCTTCGTCCATGGCGATCGGTGTAATGAGCTCGATCGTCATCTGAACGTTGTCTCCAGGCATCACCATCTCCATCCCTTCAGGCAACTC
>DATBXT010000128.1:0-6989 GCA_036514115.1 Gemmatimonadaceae bacterium | reverse complement strand
GCGACGCTGGTGATGGAAGCCGGGATGCACGCCAAGGGCTGGACGCGACAGCAGGCGATCGACTACGAGCTTGCCCACACCACGCGCACTCCCGAGCAGGCGGCGATCGACGTCGATCGCAGAATCGGCTGGCCTGGCCAGGGTTACTCGTACCAGATCGGGCAGCTGGAGATCAGGCGACTCCGGACGGAGGCGGAGCGAGAGCTCGGGCCGAAATTCGATATCAAGGCGTTCCATGATCGCGTGCTGGAGAACGGCACGGTGACGCTCCCCATGTTACGTGACGTGATCACGAGGTGGATCGCTGCGACAAAGGCGAGGTGAAGCTGAGCGCTAGCGCGAGTTGAACTTCCTCATCTAAAGTCTACATGCCCCGACCCACCGATTTATAGACACTCCTTTGTAAACACGCAATTCGCCATGGCGAAGAGCGAATTCCCAGAGTACGATTTCCTATGGACGTCGCTGACATTTTCACGACGCGTCCTGCTATTTCGATCTGTCGGAGGCTCCAGTGACAGAGACCGCGACCAGCCTTCAGTTCCCCGAGGCCCCACGCCTTACCGGCTCGGAGCGTCGCCCGCGCGACGACGAGCTCGACTCTTTCGGCATCACGCATACGGGGCTCGTCCGGCCGGAGAATCAAGATCACTTCATGATCGCGCAGCTGCGCGGCCGCCTGCACGTGCGAATGTCCAGCCTTCCCACCATTGAGCATTTGCCGATCGAGGAAGAGCGCGTCGGATCTTTCATGCTCGTCGCTGACGGTGTCGGGGGTGGACAGAAGGGTGAGACCGCGAGCCGCATCGTCCTGGAAAGAGTCGCGCACTACATCGCTCAGGCCGCGCGCTGCTACTATCGTGAAAACGATACCGATGGCGATTTTGTCGAGACCCTGGAGCGAGCCGCCAAGGAAGTCCACCAGTCCGTTGTCGAGGAGGGCTCGACCCATCCTGAGACCGCCGGGATGGCGACGACCCTCACGCTGGTGATGGCCGTCTGGCCGTGGACCTATCTCCTTCAGGTCGGTGACTCGCGCTACTATACCTACGCCAACGGCAAGCTGCGTCAGATCTCACGCGACCAGACCCTCGCCCAGGAGATGGTCGACGAGGGGATCATGAGCCAGACCTCGTCCGCTCGCTCTCCCCTGTCGAACGTGCTATCGAGCTCGATCGGTGGCGCGCAGACCGCGCCCGTCGTAACGCGTTTGCGCAATTGCTGGGAGAACGTCCACCTTCTTTGCACGGACGGACTGTCCAAGCACGTCTCCGATGATCGGATCCGCGAACGCCTCTCGACGATGACGTCCGCTCGTCAGGTGTGCGAGGATTTATTGCAGGATGCGCTTGATGGCGGGGGGACCGACAACATCACGGTTATCGTCGGGCGGGCTGTAGAAAAACCTTAGCGCCAGGAGTACTGCCTCGGCGAGCCGCGTGCGAGAGAACGTCTGATTTTATCCGATGCGCTCGCCGCTTCCGCCGTCGAAGAAGTGCGCCTTCTCCAGGTTGAACGCCAGCACGATGCTTCCGCCAAGCGACGGCAGCTGCGCAGCAGGAGAGACGCGTGCAGTGATGTCATGGCTGCCCGCACGTGCGTAGATGAATGTCTCGTTGCCGAGCGACTCCACCAGGTCGAGCCGCGCTGTAGTCGCCGGCAAAGCAGCCTGCGCACTGCCCACTACTGAGACATCCTCCGGCCGAATCCCAAGAGTGATCGCCTTGCCGCGCGCTGCTGCCAACGAATCGGCCACGGGCCTGGGAAGATTTAGCTCCCAATCTCCGCCTTCGGCGACAAACCTTGGTGCGTCCGCTGCGCCTCCCGCTTCCCGCTTCCCGGTTTCCGCATCCCGCTCCACCGTTCCGTTGACGAAATTCATCGCCGGGTTGCCGATGAATCCGGCGACGAACTTGTTCTTCGGCTTCTCGTAAAGATTGATTGGCGTGTCGATCTGCATCACGTGGCCTTTGCTCATCACGACGATGCGATCGCCGAGTGTCATCGCCTCCACCTGATCGTGGGTGACGTAGATCATCGTCACCTTGAGCTCCTGGTGCAGCCGCGCGATCTCGCGGCGCATGGAGACGCGCATTTGTGCGTCGAGATTGGAGAGCGGCTCGTCGAACAGGAACGCCTGAGGTTGTCTGACGATCGCACGTCCGAGCGCAACTCGCTGGCGCTGACCACCGGAGAGCATCCGGGGTTTGCGATCGAGATACTCGTCGAGGCCGAGGGTGGCCGCAGCCGCGCGAACCCGCTTGTCGATTTCGGTGGCCGCCATGTTCTTGAGCTTGAGGGCGAAGCCAAGGTTCTCGCGGACTGTCATGTGTGGGTAGAGCGCGTAATTCTGGAATACCATGGCGATGTCCCTCGCCTTGGGGGGCACGTCGTTGACGACGCGATCGCCGATCTTCACCGTACCGGCGCTGATGGACTCGAGTCCGGCGATCATCCGCAGGGTTGTGCTTTTCCCGCATCCAGACGGGCCGACCAGCACCACGAACTCTCCATCACCAACGTCCAGGTCGACACGGTCGACGGCTACCTGCTGCGCGCCCTCCGTGTAGATTTTTCGAACACCCTCGAGCTTTACCCGCGCCATAACACCTCATCACGAGTTCGCGTTTTGCCGTCGATCGCCAATACGAAAGCCGAATGACCAGAGCCTACAAATTCCCCGACAATTTCCTCTGGGGCACTGCTACCTCCGCGCACCAGATCGAAGGCTCTCCCACCGCCGACGGCGCCGGACGCAGCATCTGGCACCGCTTCGCTCATACTCCCGGAAATACTGTCCTCGACCAGACCGGCGACGTCGCCTGCGACCACTATCGGCGCTACAAGGAAGACGTCGCGCTGATGGCCGAGCTCGGCACCAACGCCTACCGGTTCAGCATCTCGTGGTCGAGGATTTTCCCGCAGGGGACGGGCAGCGTCAATAAGAAGGGCATCGATTTTTATTCCAGGCTCGTCGACGAGCTGCTGCAGCGGAACATCAAGCCGAACGTCACGCTCTATCACTGGGATCTGCCCGAAGCGCTTGACGACCGCGGCGGCTGGCTCAATCGCGACATCGCTGACTGGTTCTGTGATTACGCGACGACGATGTGGGACGCACTCGGCGACCGCGTCGAGATGTGGACGACGCTCAACGAGCCGTGGGTCGTCACGGACGGCGGCTATCTCGCCGGCGTCCTTGCGCCCGGGCATTCCAATTTGTTCGAGGCGCCCATCGCGACGCACAATTTGATGCGCGCGCACGGTATGGCTGTGCAGAGATTCCGCTCGTCCAACGCCGCAAAGAAGGGAAAGATCGGAATCACGGTGAACCTCGAGCCCAAGTATCCGGCGACTCAGTCCGCGGAGGATCTCGAGGCGGTGCGTCGCGCCGACGCGTACATGAACCGCCAGTATCTGGATCCCGTCCTGCTCGGCAGTTATCCCGAAGAGCTCAAGGAGATCTTCGGAGAGGCGTGGCCGGAGTGGTCCGACGACGACATGCGACTGATCAGGCAGCCTATCGATTTTCTGGGAATCAATTACTACACGCGCAAAGTCGAGCGTCATCATCCGGACATCCTGCCGCTGCGCACCAAGCACGTACCTCAGCCCGAGCACACTCAGACGGAGACGCACTGGGAAGTTTTTCCCGAAGCGCTCACGAAAGTTTTGCTGTGGGTCACTGAGCGCTACGGTCGGATGCCGATTTACATAACCGAGAATGGTGCGGCTTTTTATGATCCGCCGCAGGCCGTTGATGGGCGGATTGAGGATCCGTTGAGGATCGAGTATTACAGGCAGCATTTGCGCGCGGCGCACGATGCCATGTCGCAGGGCGTCGATTTGCGCGGGTACTACGCGTGGTCGTTGCTCGATAATTACGAGTGGTCGCTCGGATACTCGAAGCGCTTCGGCATTGTGCACGTCGATTATTCGACGCAGAAGAGAACGATCAAGTCGTCGGGACGGTACTACGCGTCTGTCATTGCGTCGAAGGGAGAAGTTTTGTCGCGCTGACTTATCGGCGCTCCACCCAGCTTCTCTGTACGGAGTGGCCGAAGGGGTCCTCGTCGGCGCGCTGCCCCATATTGAACTGGTGATCGCGGTGGTCATAACGCCAGTATGGAAGCTGAGAAGCTTATACCTGACTAAGCTTTCCGCCCCCTGCTTTGGTATTCGATGGGCTAAACAGCGCCCAAATGCATCCCTGGTCCGCCAGGCAGCGCCGTGATGCATAAGCAGTAACGTCAGCGGGCGTACCTCACCGTCACAATCGCCGGAAGCTTCTTGATGCGGATCTCCGCGCCCTTCACCGGCGCCGCCACGCCATCCACTGACGCCGAGAGAATCGGCTGCTCCAACGGGGAGTAAATCACGATCCCGCCCGGCGGCATCCTGATTCCCGCGCGCAGATTGATCGTTACCACTTTCCCGATCGCGCGCATATCGTAGTTGAGCGGACCGTACTCGGTGCTGAGGTTTGAGACTCTTACGCCCGGATCTTCCTTCACCCACTCGTCGCGCACGCCGGCGCCGATTACGAGGGAGCTGTCACTCTCGCGCTCGTAGGCGAGCATGTCGAGGAAGCTGCGGATGTAATCGCTGCCAACCCACGTGTGCGGCATGTCGCCGATGAACTTCGGTGTCTTCGGATCGCGGTATACCACCTCGGCCCACTGATGCCAGGCTTCAGGGCGCTGACTCTTGAAGAAAAAGTCGAGGAGCTCATGTGCACGCGCACGCTGGCCCAGCTGGATGTTGACCCCAACGTTGCGTAGCTCGTACGGCGTGTACGCATCCCAGGGCTTTACGCCAAGCGAACGCTCGCGTGCTTCCTGGAAGTATCTGTCGAAAGTTCGATTGAGAAGCGGTCCCGGTAGTCGCCCCGCTTCGCCGCCTGGACTAACCGCGATCGTCGTCGAGGTTGGATCGAAGTCCGCCAGCTCCACCGATCCCGGAATGAACCCGATCTTCCGCGTGATCACGACCTGCCGGATTGACTCGAACAGGTTCGACCGGAAGCTGTTTCTGATCTGCGCGTAATCGTTCGCCTCCGGTTTTCCGAGCTCCTTGGCGATGAAAGCGGCGTCCTTGAAGCCCCTCAGCGCAAAGAAATCATCCCAGTAGGAGTGAACGGGTTTCGCACTGTAGCCTTCATGACTTATGGACTCTGGCAGCAAACCATAAAAGGGTTTGTTAGCGCCAACCGTGTACTGCTCCGTCATCCTCAAGTGGCGCAGTGAATCCATATACGCCACGGCCCTGGCGACATGCGGCCACATCTTCTCCAACTCCGCCTTGTCGCCGGTGTGCCGGTAGTACTCGGCGACGACATAAATGAACTCGCCATGACTGTCGTTCTCGGGAACGGGCGTCGCACCATGCTCATCGACGCAGCAGGGAATCTTGCCGTTGTCATACTGATAGCCGGCGTACCAGTCGATGAAATCCTTGACATCCCTGTCGTGCCCAAGCCGAAGGAGGGCTGTCGAGGTCAATGAGCCATCCCTGATCCACGACCGCGAGTAGCTGCGTGAGCCGGGTTGAATCGCCGGCCCGTCGCGATTGATCAGAATGTCCGCCAGCTGGGTGCGCAACGTCTGGGTGTAGCGCGATGCCGACGGCGGCAGGACTATGCTCGTCGGCCCCAGCTTCTGCCTCCACTCCGCAGCGGTCTTATCGAGCTGGGCCGTCACCGCTCGCTCGCCTTGTCCTGGAAACAACGTCGCCGGAGGAGTCGCGGTCGATAACAGCTGCGCAAGACTGAGATCGCCGCCGTGCAAAGGAACCGCGAGGTCGATCGGAATCGAGGACGCGTGTGGGCCAAGCTCCAGCTGATATGCAAAGACCGCCGAAGCGTGCCCCGTCGGATCGACTACCGAAACCGCCGACGGAGTCCGCCCCGCGCGCAGCCAGTCGACGATGTTTCCGTCGTCAAAACCCAGCGCCCCAAACCCGCTCGGCGAGGCGAGCGCGCGCACGAACCGGTTTCCGCTCACGCGGACACTCGACCCCTGCTGCGAAATCGAGTCGATGCGCGCCACCCCACCGGCGAGATTCAGGAATTGCCACGGCGGATTGACCTGAAACGGTCTGAGGGCAAGGTAGAAGGTCAGCTTCTTGTAGCCCTTCGAATTATTGGTCAGCCGGTAACGGGCGTAGAGCACGGAGGAATCGACCGCGCCCGCCGCGAAAGGAGTGATGGTGAGATCGATGTCGTTCGCGCTCCACACCACCTGCGGCAACGGCAGTCCCTCGGGATTCCCCGCCACCGAAGTTTTCGCATCGCTCCACGTAATGAGCTTGCCGTTGTTATAGATGAACGGCTCTATAGAGAATTGTCCCCGACCTACTTCGACGATCCCTTCTTCGTTGACCAATGCTTCCGCGCTGTCACGATCAACGCCGACGACGGTCCAGTACGACTGTTCGCCCACGAAGGTTCGCGGATAGTTTCCGCGCGGCGCCTCGCGTGCGACGGTGAGGAAGAAATCGTTCTCGGTTGCGGCCCAGTCGAACGGCTTGATCGAGATATCGCGGATGCCGTAGCCGGCGGTGGACTCGGGAGTGGTGAGAACGATTCGCATGTACCTCGCGTCGCTCTCGGGTAAGTAGAGGTAGTCACGGTAGAACGTGGAGTTCACCAACGCGCCCTTTGTCTGTGCCGGCGAAGTCTGAGCGAGCGGTGCGACCGGCCCACGACGCACCGTGTAGATCGTTTGCCAATTCTGTCGGTCCATGGATGTCTGGACAACGTAGGCGCTGGCCCGTCGTCCTGGTTCCCAGGTAATGACAGCGCCGCCAAACTCCCGGCGCGTCTGAAAATCGAGGTCGACGCTCTCCGAGCCCGGTGGAATGGTGCCGACGGCAGGTGCGACTGCTGAATTCGAAGCGACCCTCACTGGCGCGCTTCGCCAACCGGATGAGACATCTGCGTCGATAGTCTTGCCCGCCTCGAAACCGGACATCTGCGAAGAACTGGTAAC
>DATBXT010000127.1:0-2434 GCA_036514115.1 Gemmatimonadaceae bacterium | reverse complement strand
GTCTGGCGACACGCCTCGAAATGGCCAGCAGGCTGCGTTGGCCGCCGACACGATCGCGCTGATGGATGCGCTCGCGGTCGACAAGGCGACCATCGCTGGCTTCGACTGGGGCGCACGAACCGCCAACATCGTTGCAGCGCTCTGGCCGGACCGCTGCAAAGGGACTGTGTCGGTCAGCGGATACCTGATCGGGAGCCGCGAAGTGAACCGATCACCGCTGCCGCCGCAGGCCGAGCTCGATTGGTGGTACCAGTACTACTTCTCGACCGAGCGAGGTCGGGCGGGCTACGACAAGTATCGATACGACTTCGCGAAGCTCATTTGGCGAACCGCATCGCCCCAGTGGCACTTCGACGCGACGACATTCGAGCGGACGGCGAAGGCGTTGGACAACCCGGATCACGTCAACCTGGTGATGCACAACTACCGTTGGCGGCTCGCGCTGGCCGAGGGTGAAGCGAAGTTCGACGAGCTGGAGACAAGGTTGGCGGCGGGTCCTGTGATCACGGTGCCGACGATCACCCTCGAAGGCGATGCCAACGGTGCGCCGCATCCGGATCCGGCGTCATATGCCAAGAAGTTCACCGGCAAGTACGCGCACCGACTGGTGACCGGCGGCGTCGGTCACAACCTGCCGCAGGAAGCACCTCAGGCCTTTGCCAAGGCCGTCATTGACGTCGACGCATGGGGAAAATCACGGCTCTGACGCGAGCTCGGGGGAATACATGAACACAGAACGGTACAAGCTGCGCCTTCTCGACATGGAACAGACCCTGTCCGCTCGGATTGGCCGCGAAGCGGACCAAGGGCGCGGTGAATTCATCGACTCGGCACATGACGCTGGCGACGCAAGCGTCGCGGACGAGGTGTCGTCAGAGCAATTTACCGAGGCCGAACAGGCTGCGGCCGTACTGCAGCAGGTGCGCGACGCGTTGCGCCGCATCGCCGACGGCACATTCGGCACCTGCATCGTCGACCGTGGCCCGATCGAGCAGCAGCGGCTCGATGCAGTGCCGTGGACGCCATATTGCCTGAAACACGCGACGCGTCTCGAGGCCGCGGCGTCGGCGAGAATGCCGACCTTGTAGCCCGGCCATCATCAATTCCATTTTTATTACCGACAGGATCAGACCATGACGCATGCCGTCGTCTGGATCGACCATCAGGAAGCGCGGATCTTTCACGTGCATCCGGACATCGCCGACGAGTCCAGAGTACTCTCACCTCAGCATCATGTTCATCGCCATCCGAAAGGTCGCGGCGAACCGCGCGAGCACCCCGACGATGCGCGGCGCTTCTTTGACGACGTCGCACGAAGACTCGATGGCATCGACTCGGTCCTTATTGTCGGACCGGCCTCGGCGAAAAACGAGTTCATCACGTTCGTCCACGAGAAACACGCGGGGCTGGTATCCAAAGTCGTGGGAGTCGAGACAGTGGATCACCCGACCGGTAGGGAAATCGTCGCTCATGCCCGAAGGTATTTCAAAGCAAGCGACCGAATGGGCGGTGTTGTCGCAGAGCGTTGAGTCGGGTGGTGCCGCCTCGCGCAACACATGCTCAGGCTTGGCCCACGCGCTCGAGTGAGGAGAAAAACGATGACGATTATCGATCGGGTCGTGGAAGCGAACCGGATCTATGCAATGAAATACAGTCCAAAACTGGGAAAGCGGCCTGAGCCCAAGATCGCGGTTGTCACGTGCATGGATCCGCGTCTTTCCGACCTGCCGGGCATCCTCGGCCTGCCTGAGGCCGATATCGACGTCATTCGGACGGGTGGCCCCGCCGTCACAGAAGATGTGCTCGCCGAGCTGATTGTTTCGAATCGGATACTTGGAACCACGGAGATACTGCTTCTGAATCACACCGGTTGTGGGTTTACCACGTTCACCGACGATGAGTTGAACGCCAGGTTGAGCGCGTCTACCGGCGACGCCTCGCCCGCGCCGATGCGATTCTTCTCGTACCGCGATCCCGAGCAGAACACTCTGGAACAGATCGAGGCCGTCAGGTCACATCCCTGGATCGCAAAGGACGTCCCTGTTCGAGGATTCATTTTCGATGTGGAGACGGGTCTGCTGGAGGAAGTGCAGCCCGTTGCATCGCAGACAGCCGTCTGAACCCCAGCGCTCACAAGAGAGGCGATCATGCATGACCTGGATCTGACGGCCGGTGTTCCAGTCGAGTCGATCGCGGACGGACAAATCGTCGCCGGTCGCGTTGGCGACCAGGACGTGCTGCTCGTCCGTGCCGGAGGTCAGTTCTACGCCGTTCGTGCCCAGTGCACGCATTACCGAGGGGCACTCGCGAACGGCATCGTCGTTGGCAGTACGATTCGCTGTCCACTGCATCACGCATGCTTCGATCTCGCGACCGGCGACGCCCTCTGTGCGCCCGCCCTCGATCCGCTTCCGCGCTGGCGTGTCGAGCGCCG
>DATBXT010000126.1:0-2140 GCA_036514115.1 Gemmatimonadaceae bacterium | reverse complement strand
TTGATCTCATCACCGACCTTGAGCCTGCCGAACATGAAGCTCGGCGGGGTGATGCCGAACTCCGACATCTTGAGATCCTGCTCGCCCTGCGCGATTGCTTTCCCATCGGCGGTGCGATCAGCCTTGATCTTCATGTCGATGGTCTTCTGCTGGCCGCTGATCACAAGCGTCCCAGTGGTCTTCGCGGCGAAGGAGCTCGGCGAAGCGGTTCCGTCGAGAATGTCGTAGCCCGCGAGAGTGTACTGGATCAGCGGGTTCTGATCGGCCTTCAGCGTCTTGTACATGTTGTTGTCCATCGTCGAGTTGCCGCAGCTGAGGGTCCGTGCGACGATGTTGACCTTCACGCTCACGATGGGCCGCGCGACTTTGGTGAGGTCCCTGGTGTAGCCTGGATCGACGTCCACGTAAGCGTTGATCTTGTCAGTCTTGCAGTGGAAGTCGTGCATCGACGAAGTGCCGGCGATGGTGAGCTCGCTGCCGGGATCGAGTCGAAGGCGGACTGCGCTGGCGCTCTGTGCGTTGGCAGCTGTGGCTGCGGCGAGAAGCGCGGAAGCGATGACGAGTGACTTTCTCATTTTTGTTATCCTCAGGGCTTGAATGCTTGGTTACGCACTGAGAATACGACTGGCCGCTCATCCGGACTGTCGGAGTTCACCCCAACATTTGCGGAGATGTCGCTGATGTTTCGGCGTGGATCCCCGATGAGCAGCGCGGCGAATCCCCTACACGAAATCCGGCCTTCCGACTACTGAACCGGTTCCGCGTCGACCCCACATTGGCAGGTGAAGGCCAAGGAACGCCCGTCGCAGTTCTCAACTGGAGGTCCTATGTACAGGAACATCATGGTCCCTACCGATGGGTCGGGATTCGATCGAGAGGCCATTCTCGTTGCGCTTAGGATCGCTGAGCGGTGCGAGGCAAAGATTCGGCTCGTGCGCGTACTGGAGACCGGCGCCTTCCTCGGCATGGCTGGATCCGTCGAAACCGGTATCGCGCCGGTCGAAGTGGTCAAGGTTCAACAGGACAACGCATTCAGTGAGCTGTACGCGCTCGCTGCGGAATGCCGCAACATCAGCACTGCGGACATCACCGTTGATTTGGAGCTCGGACCGACGGCCGAAGTGCTCGAGGGATACGCCAAGCGGAACGAGATCGATCTGATCGTGATCAGCAGTCACGGTCGGCGCGGGATCGCGCGGCTTTCGCTGGGAAGCATCACGGATTCGCTGATCAGAGATACGACTATCCCGGTGCTCGTCGTTAAGCCGAGGGCGAGCTACCTGAAGCCCGAAGCAACGAAGGAGTTCCGCCACATCATGGTACCGCTCGATGGATCGACCCTCGCCGAACAGATCCTTAGTCGGGTCGTACCGCTGGCGAAGCTGGAGGAAGCAACGATCACCTTGCTGCACGTGCTGACGCACGAGAAGGATGACTACCGCTCGGAGGAGAATGCCGAGCTGCCCTGGTGGGAGAAAAGGGTCACCGGGGCGAAATCATATCTGGCTCGGCGAGCCGCGGAGATCCGTCGAGCGGGAGTGCCAGCAGGCTTCGACGTGGTTCTTGGCGACAAGGTGCCAGAAGCGATCGCAGATTTTTCCCGGCGCGAAGGTGCGGACCTCATCGCGATTGCGACGCACGGCCGTGGTGGTTTGGCGAGAGTACTGCGTGGCAGCGTTGCCGATGCGCTCACTAAATCGGCGATGAGCTCGATTCTTGTGTTCCACCCGGAAAGCGTTGCTGAGCGTAAGGCCCCCAGACGTTCCGATGTAATGAAGAACCAGACCCCGGCCCCAGTGGCAGGTTGAATCGCATGAAGCCGGACGGGAGCCGGGACGGAGTTTCAAGGAAGATCGTCGGATTTCACCAGGACGAAGAGCTTCACTGGGTGGCTGACCTGGAGTGTGGTCACACCCAGCATGTGCGACACGATCCACCGTGGCAGGTGCGCGAGTGGGTGACGACTCACGCTGGTCGCGCGAGCTTCGTCGGCCAGAGACTGGTGTGCGTGAAATGCGCGCCGGAGTAGCCCTGGCCTTTGCGGGGATTTGTGCGGTCGCCCCCATACCGAAAAGCCTGTCTCTCCCTTTCGCGGTCGGGGAGAAATTGGACTACCAGGTCACCCTCGCGAACGGCAACA
>DATBXT010000125.1:0-13339 GCA_036514115.1 Gemmatimonadaceae bacterium | reverse complement strand
GTGGCGGTGCCTTCATGCACTTCGCCGATCTTGTGCGTCTTACCCGTATAGTAGAGGACGCGCTCGGTCATAGTCGTCTTCCCGGCATCAATGTGGGCCATGATGCCGATGTTGCGATAATGGTCGAGCGAGGTATGACGTGGCATTCTGCGAAACTCTCTCTATGTGAACCGCCGCCAAAGCAGGCTGCGGGGATCCCAATTCAACAAAAACGCGGGTGGACCAGCCGCCCCTGTTGGGACCGGTATCCATCCGCTGCCGCCGGGTGCATCCGCAACTGGTTCGCGGGTGGGGACTCGAGGCGCGCCACAACGTTTCGTGGCGATCAAGTTTTAGCGTCTGACGGGCGCGGATAAACCGCGTTCCGCCATAGCCTTGTAAAGGTATCCGCCGAGGAGTCTAAGTCAATGGGACGGGGTCACATCGCGCAGAGGCGAGCGACGAACTGCAGAGCTTGGGTCGAAGGCGTGACTCAATGATCGCTTGCGGCGTCTTACTTTATGACGTAAAGTACTCTACACACTTTCACCAAGTCCGCCATACATGCGCTCGAACAACACCACCGTAATCTGGCTCGCCGCTCTCGGTACCGCGGCGCTCGGGGCCGCAATCCTCTTCTCGGCCGAGGCGGGAATCAACTGGCCCATCTGGGTCGCCGCCGCTTCCCTCTCGGTCATCGTCGCCCGCTACGTCGCCGCAAAAAAGGTCGAGTCGCCACTGTTGATCCTGCTGGCGTGGGCGCTGATCCTCGCCGTTCGGTTCGCCATCAGCGACACCCCCTTCATCCGCGCGCTGATTGTGCTCGGCGACGCCATGCTGCTCGGTCTTGCCATGATCACGCTTGGCGTCGCCAGCTGGTCTGACCTCTCCGCGAAGCTTCTCGCGGCCGTACCCTGGCTCGCGCCCGTGCGGGTGCTCGGCGGAACTGCCCGCGAGGTCACCGCCACGCCGCGGTCCTTCTCATCGTCACGAACACGGTCCCTTGCCATCGGCGGCGTGCTCTCCGTCCTCATGATCGTCGTACTCGTCGGCCTGCTCGGGAGCGCGGATCCGGTCATCAGCTGGAGCACCGACCATATCGCGGCCTGGCTCCCAGATTGGTCGTTCCCGCCAAGAGTACTCTTTTTCGCTTTCCTGCTCGCTCTCACCCTCGGAGCGAATTCAATCGCCGCGCGTCAGATGACGCCGAATATCCCGCGTTACCCGGAGCTTTCGGTGAAACCGACGCTCGGCGTTACGGAACAACGAATGCTGTTGTGGAGTTCGGCGGTGGTCCTGTGGCTATTCGTTCTGCTCCAGGCTTCGTACCTGGTACATTCACCGCCCACTGCGGCGGGAAGCGGCGTCACCTTTGCCGAGTTCGCCCGTCGGGGCTTTGGACAGCTCTCGTTCGCTGCCACCCTCGTCGGCGCCATTATCCTGATTCTCGAATACGCGCGCCCGTTCACGGCGACGGAGCGTGAGCGCGCCACGCTGCGACACCTCGAGCTAGCCCTTATTGTCGCGCTCGAGCTAATCCTCGTCTCAGCGTTTCGGCGGGTGATTCTGTACGAGCAGGCTTACGGATTCACGACGGCGCGTCTAGTCGCGCAAGCATATATGATCGCAATGGGCCTGGCGCTGGTGGCCCTCGCGCTGGAGATCGGGCGTGAGAGGATATCCATTGCCTTCGGCAGACGCGTCGCCGAGATCGCGCTCGGAGTGTTCACCGTCCTCGCACTCTGGAATTTCGAAGGGTGGATCGTGAACAGGAATATCGACCGCGCTCAGGCTACCGGAAAATTCGACGCCATGTATGCGAGCCGCTTGTCGAATGATGCGATCCCCACTCTCGTCCGTCGGCGCGCCGAAATCCCGCAGCCCGCTCGCGATTCTGTAGACCTGCGGTTTGCCTGCAAGCGAGTATCCGCCGAACGTCGATGGTTCGAGTGGAATCGGAGCGTCAACCTGGCAGAAGCCGCGCTCCGAAGCTGGCAAAGGCCTCCGTGTCCGAAGCCGACTGTCCGCAGCAGTGAGCTCACTCCAGTTCCGGATTAGACGCGCGAAGCCTTCGGCCTCAGTGCCAGATACAGCGGCCAGCTCAAACCAAGCAGTATCAGAGAGTAAACGCTGTTTCTCGTATCTGTGACGACGTTGCCGATCAGAAAGCCAATCGAGAAAATCAGAACAAGCCCCGTCGTCCAGGGATGTCCCCTGGCGCGAAACGGGCGTGGCGAATCCGGCTCGCGTTTCCTGAGGATGAAAATGCTGGCAAAGGTCAACGCGTATTGCGCGACGAAGAAAAACGCCGTCACGGCGAGCACGATTGTCAGAGTTCCGGTGAGCACCAAAGCCAACATTACACCGGAGCTCAGGAGCAGCGCGATGACCGGCGTCCCGCCGCGATTTACGTAGTTGGCACCGGGCAGAAATCCGAACACGCTCAAGCGATGGAGGATCCGCGGAGTCATCATCTGAAATGCGTTGAGTGCGCTCAACAGCGAGACGATCGACAAAACGCGAATGACAATGTCACCTCGTCCCCCGAATATCTGCTTTGCGGCAGTGGCAGCGACGAGCTCCTGGCCGGCCATCTGGTCAATCGAGAGCACGTATAGAAACCCGAGGTTCACCAGGAGATAGATGGCAGCGACGGCGGCCACGCCCCCGAACATCGAGCGCGGGATGTCGCGAGCGGGGTCACGCAGCTCACCTGAGAAGTACACTACGCCGTTGTAACCGTCATAGGTGAAGACGACGGATTGCATGGCCACGACAAAAGCCGCGAGCAATGGTATACCGCTGCGTACTGCACTCGACGACGCTTCTCCGCTGAACCCGCGGCCGAGGACGAAGCAGGCGCCCACCAGCACCGCGAACGCAATTGTCTTCGCCAGTGCCGTGAGATTCTGTGTCATGCCGCCCATCTTCACCCCGCGCCACTGAATGAGTCCGAGCGCGATGATCACGGCAGACGCGATCGTCCCGGTGAGACTGTTCGGCAGTGAGAACAGGAACGTCGTGTATTCGCCGATCACGATGGAGACGAGGGCCGCGCTGCTGCACGTCGACAGCCAATCGGTCCACCCGATGACGAACCCTGCATATGGTCCCATCGCGCGCCTGAGGTACACTGTGTACCCACCCGACTCCGGCATCATCGTCGCCAGCTCCGCCAATCCATTGGCGCCGAGGGCGGCGTAGAGCGCGCCCAGAATCCAGATACCGATGAAGAGCCACGCGTTGGGAAGAAGCTGGGCAATCAATCCCGGAGTGCGCAGAATCCCGGAGCCGATGATATTTCCGACCGTGATCGAGAGTCCGAACACGACTCCGAGCACCGTCAGCAGGCTGGTACTCGATTTTGTTTTGCTCTCGGCGACGGCGGCCACCGCCTCGGCAGGTTCGGTCACTCGCGCGTGGCTGGTCGCGATGCTCCGTTGCCGGCAACTGGTCGTTGCATGAAATCAGCGAGCAGCTCGTGGAAGTGATGCGTGCCCACTTCGCGCCGCTCCGAGTATCGTCCGCGATCATAGAGGCGCGATCGCACTCCGCGCTGAACCGATTCGACCACCTCTTCGTCCTCCATTTCCACGCGGTGCAAGCCGGCGCCGACACCGCTTTCCCGCAAAGCCGAATTCCAGACATAGGAGAGGAAGGCGACTTTCGACCGGCCGGCGCTCAGCGGAGTGACGACGTTGAGCGACAGGCCCCACGGGTAAAAGTTGAACATGATGTTCGGGAACAGCCAGAAATAGAACGCACCGACGCGCTCACGGGCGTTGGGGTGTGAGTCAGGGAGATCGAATGCCGGCTCCCCCGGCTTCGAGATCCCGAGCTGCAGATTCCCCCAGCGGAACCTCTCCGTTCTGTAACCCGAATAGTCGAGTTTCTCCGCCAGCCCCGCGTGCACATATGGAATGTGGAACTCTTCCAGATAGTTATCGCAGTAGAGAGCCCAGTTGGCGTTGATCAGATAGTCCTGCGAAGTCGCGGCGTCCCTCGTGAACTGGTCGAGCGGCATGAACGACACCCGCTCGCGAACCGGCGCGATCCAGGCCTCGAACGACATCTCCGGTGACAGACCGCTGAAGAGCAAAGGACCAAATCTTTCCAGCTGGAGCTGCGGCAGGTTGTCTTTCTCCGACGGAAAGCCGACGGTCGTATCGAACTCCGGCATCGACACGAATTTCCCATCGAGCCCGAACCGGCGCCCGTGATAGCGGCAGCGAAGCGACCGGGCATGGCCCTCGCCTTCGACGACAATCGCCCCACGATGGGTGCACACATTCGACAGGCAGCGGATGGTTCCGTCGTCATCTGACGTCAGAACCAGCGGCTCGCTTAGACAGCCGTCGAGCAGAGTCAGGGGAGCGACTCTTCCTGGCGCCTTCACCCGCGCGGCGTCACCTACCCACTGCCAGCTGCGAGCGAAGACGCGATCCTTCTGCAGCTCGAAGTAATCCGGGTCTGAATAAACGCGCGCCGGCAGCGTTGCAGCGCGGCGGATGTCTTTGTCGATTTCGAAGTCGCGGACGCTCATCTCCGCGAATCTAAGTTGGAGCTACGTCCCCGCCAGATCCCAGAATTCGATGCGACTGTTCGCCACCGGAATCGCCAGACGGTTGCGCTTGGTGTCGATGCCGATGTCGGCGGGAGAAGGAACGTTGCGCACGATCTGTCGGTCGTTGCCGTGGTCGAAAAGATGTACGCTGGAGTCCTGCCAGCAGCTCACCAGGAAGCCGCCGTCTCTCAGCGGCTCGATCCCATCGAAGCGGCCTTTCCCGCTGGCCAGGATCACGCGAGTCGAGTCTGCCGGATGCAGCGCGTAGACTTCGCTGTGAAAGGTGTCGAACGAAACGACCACCCATCGTTTCTGGGTCGGATCCCAGGTCACGCCGTTCGGGCGCCCAAGAATGTTACCGTGCGCGACGACACTGATGGCGCGGTTGGGACCGATCGAGAAGACCTTGTCGCCGCCGACGTAGACTACACCGATCTCACTCATGATGATGCCCGTATCGGTAACGTAAATCGTTCCGTCGGGTCCCACTGCAACGTCATTGAGCAGCACGGCGCCATGTGGCTTGAGATCGACCTCACCGAGAGGCTTTCCGGTGGCGCGCGAGAAAGCGCGCAAGACGTCGATATCCGTTACCCACAGGGTATCGCCGTGAATAGCCAGGCCTTTCGGACCGTCGAGATGCACGCCGTTTTTTCCGGCCACAGCGAATAGCGTGTCCCTGCCAAGCTGGCGCGCGTCGATCTTGACTATGTAGCCGTTGTTGTCCTTCCTGGACCCGGGGCCGTTCATCACCGAGACATAGAAGACGTCTTCGTCGGGCGAATACCGCACGGATTCGGGCCCGTATAAGCCTTGAACAACCCCGACGCGGCGGGCCGCGTTTTCCACCGAGTCGGTCGGATAGCGACGCGCCTTTTCTGCGACGAACGCGGTGCTTTGACGGTTGCAGGCGCTCGCAGCTGCTGAGAGAAGAATGCCGTGAACAATCAGGGTGACACGCTTGGCGGACATTTTCGGATCCGATGAGTTGCTGCCCTACATCGCTAACGGCGTGCCGTCCTGGGGATGAGGCGCGAACAGAACGGTGCTGCCTGCCGCCCTCCACCTCCCTTGGCCGCTACAGCTTACACAGCCCCCCATAAGTCTCCGGTCTGCGATCGCGGAAAAATTGCCAGACGTTTCGCACTTCGCGGATCTTGTCGAGATCCAGGTCGGCGACGACGAGCTCGTCGCGGTCTCTCGACGCCTGAGCGATCACCTGCCCCCTCGGATCGCAGAAATAGCTCTGGCCATAGAACTCACCGATGTTCCACGGCTTCTCGAACCCGACGCGATTGATCGCCCCAACGAAGAACGCGTTTGCGACGGCGTGGGCCGGCTGCTCGAGCTTCCACAGATACTCGGACAGCCCCGCCACCGTCGCAGACGGATTGAAGACGATCTCGGCCCCGTTCAGTCCGAGCTCACGCGCTCCTTCCGGAAAATGCCGGTCGTAACAGATATAGACGCCGATGTCGGCGTACTGGGTCTTGAAGACCGGGTACCCGAGGTTGCCCGGCTTGAAATAAAATTTCTCCCAGAATCCCGGCGCTGTGTGCGGGATATGGCTTTTCCTGTACTTGCCCAGGTATGTCCCATCTGCGTCGATGACTGCGGCCGTGTTGTAGTAGACGCCCGTCTCCTCTTCTTCGTAGATCGGCACGACGATGACCATCGAGTGCTTCCTCGCAACCTCCTGCATCAAGCGAGTAGTCGGCCCGTCAGGAATTTTCTCCGTCGAGTCGTACCACTTCGTATTCTGCTCGGCGCAGAAGTACGGACCGGTGAAGATCTCCTGCATGCAGACGATCTTCACGCCGGCGTTCCCCGCCTGATCCAGAAACTTGAGATGCTTCTCGATGTTGGCTTCGCGGATTTTCTCGAGCGGAGCGTCCGTGGGGCCGGCATGGCTGGCCTGGATCAAACCGCATTTGACGACACGAGCCATTCAGATCTCCCTATGGTTTTGCAGAGGAGGGCACGACGCTTTCGCCGCGCATCAGCAGCCAATAGATGCTGAAGCTTAGAGCGAAAGTGACGAACCACGCGTAGGTATAAATTCGGTCGAACAGGTTTGGATCTGATACCACGCCGCCAGGTGTGGATGCGGCTCGGATGAAACCCGGCACGACCGGCAGAACGGCCACGACCAATGCGATCACGGCGCGCGGATTGATTCCGTTACTGTAGGTATACCGCCCGCGAATCCTGAAGAGATCGTCGACGACAAGCTGCTGTCGCCTGATAACCCAATAGTCCGCGATAAGGATTCCTCCCAGCGCGCCCATCAAACTCGAGTAGCCGAGCAGCCAGGTGAAGATGTACGCAGCGGCATCCGAGTATAGCCGCCACGGCATCATTACGACGCCGAGTACTGCGGTGATCAAGCCGCCGGTGACGTAGCTGATCCGCCGTGGGCTGAGATTGGAGAAGTCATTCGAAGGCGACACGACATTGGCGGCCATGTTGGTCGTCAGCTGCGCGGCGAGAACTACCAGAGCGGCGAAGATGATCACCGGTGCCCGGCCGATACGGCTGACGAGGACGACCGGATCCCAGACGGCCTGGCCGAAGATCACGATGGTAGCGCTGGTGACAGCGACGCCGATGAAAGCAAACGCGGTCATTGTCGTTGGCAGACCAAGCGCCTGACCCAATACCTGCGAGCGCTGGCTTTTCGCGTAGCGCGTGAAGTCCGGAATGTTCAGGCTGAGCGTTGCCCAGTACCCGACGTTCGCCGTAAGTGCAGCGGGAAAAAGCGCCCAGAAGAGTCCGTGGCTCTTCTGGAGCTTCTGCGACTCGGACAGGATGTGACCGAGCCCGCCGCCGTTTCTGACCGCCCATAGCAGAAGCAACGCTCCGCCTGCAAGCAGCAAAGGAGCCGACCAGCTTTCGAGGACTTTGATTCCTTCGGTGCCTTTGAGGATTATCGCGACCTGAATCAACCAGAATAGCGCGAAGGCGATGGCTGTGCTTCCGGCCAGAGCGCCCCATCCCGGCCATGCCGCCTTGAACAACGCATCGAGTGCCAGGGCGCCAATCCAGGTCTGGATCCCGAACCACCCGCAGGCTACGATCGCTCGCAGGATGGCGGCGATATTCGCTCCACGCACGCCAAAGCTCGCGCGGCAAAGTACCGGAAACGAAATTCCGTACTTAGTTCCTGCGTGGGCGTTAAGAACCATCGGGACGAGGACGATGACGTTGCCGAGCAGGATCGTCATCATCGCCTGCCACCAGGTCATGCCCTGCTCCATCAGTCCGGACGCAAGCGTATACGTCGTGATGACGACGCTCATTCCGATCCAGAGCGCGGCGATGTTGTAGGTCGACCACGTACGGCGCGAAGGATCCGTCGGCGCCAGGTCCGCATTCCACAACGGACTGCTGCGAATGTCGTCGGGGGTGTAGGCCGTTTCGGTGTAGCGACCCTCGGTTGCGACCGTGGTCACGATGCGAGGCCGGCGCTCTTGCGCGGTAACCATTGTCCGCGACCTTCCTTGCCCACGACGCGGAAGTCGTCGACGATCACATCGCCGCGTGACAGGGTGGTCCGCGCGAACCCGGCGAGCTCCCAACCTTCGTAGGGCGACCAATCCGCGTTGGTCTCCATGGATGCCGGATCGACAGTGTGCTTCGTGTCGGGGTGGATGATGGCGATGTCCGCATCCGCTCCGACCTGGATAGCACCTTTTTTCGGATACAGCCCCATGATCTTCGCCGGATTGGTGGAGAGCTTGATACACATCTCCTCGAGCGAGATTCTCCCGCCCAGCACACCGTGGGTGTAGGTGAGCGGCATGAGCGTCTCCAGTCCCGGCATCCCCATCGGAATCTTCGTCCAGTCGCCCTGCCACATCGCCTTCTGCTCGCGGTTGAACGTGCAGGTGTCTGTCGAGACGACGGATACCTCCCCGCTCTTCAGGCCGCGCCACAAGCGGTCGACGTCCTTCGGCTTCTTGAGCTGTGGACAGCATGCGTAGAGGTGTCCATCTTCGCGATCGAACACCGAGTCATCGAGTACCAGGTACTGCACGCAGGTCTCGGCGAGCACTGGAACCCCGCGAGCCTGCGCCGCGCGGATGATATCCGCTCCTTCGCCGGTGGACATATGGACGATGTAGAGCTGGCCACCGGTCGCCTCGCACCACTGCACCGCTCGCTGAATCGCTTCCGCCTCGATGAAGTTCGGTCTCGTCATCCGGTGCAGCCGCGCGCCGTATTCTTTCATCAGTTCCGGCGTGTGGTGACGCGCAATCAGCTCGTCCAGGACGCGCGCCGACTCTGCGTGGACCAGCAGCATCGTCCCGTATTCCTTCATCTTCTCGAGCGTGCCGAACATGGCGCGGTCGTCGGACTGCCAGCCTTCAGATTCATAGATCATGAATTCCTTGAAGGTGGTGAAGCCGCGATCGACCATGCCCTTGATCTGGTCCTTGTGCTCGTTCCAGCGGGTGATGCAGATGTGAAAGGTGTAGTCGATGAGCGACTTCCCTTCCGCTTTTTTCATCCAGTTGTCGGCGGCCTGTCCAAGTGATTCGCCCGCATAAGGAATCGCGAAATCGATGAGAGTCGTTACGCCCCCGCGCGCGCCCGCTCTCGTTCCCGTCCGGTAATCATCCGCTGACACTGCGCCCATGAAGGGCAACTCGAGGTGGACGTGCACATCGAGGACGCCGGGAATCACATGATGACCTTTGGCGTCGATGATTTTGGTGGACTTGTCAGCGTCGAGGCTCGCACCAAGCGCGCTGATCCTCTCGCCGTTGATTCCAACATCGCCGATGAAGGCGCCGGCGGGAGTGACGACGTTTCCGCCCTTGATGATTCGATCGAATGCCACCGGTGGGCTCCTATGACTTGACTAGGTGGCCACCGTGGCCAGCGCGCGATCGAGAACGTCGAGAGTGAAATCAACGTCTTCGGCCGTGATGCACATCGGCGGCTTGATGCGCAGGACGTTACCATCGAGCCCGCCTTTGCCGACCAACACACCCATTTCGCGGGCAGCCTCGAGGACGGCCAACGTTTCCTGCTTCGCTGGTTGCTTCGTCGCGCGGTCACGCACCAGCTCGACACCGAGCATTAGTCCCATCCCCCGCACGTCGCCGATTAGCGGATGCCGCTCGGCCAGCTTCTTCAGACCATCCTTGATCCTCTTCCCGAGGACCTTCGAGTTCTGCTGCAGCCCGTCCTCCTCGATCACGTCGAGGACGGCCAGGCCCGCCGCCATGCAGACAGGGTTTCCGCCGAAGGTATTGAAGTGAATACGCTGGGTCATCGCCTGGGCGATCTCCATCCGCGTCGTAACGGCGCCAAGTGGTACGCCATTGCCAATGCCCTTCGCCATAGTCACGAAGTCCGGGACGACGTCGAAGTTCTCGAATCCCCAGTAGTGATCGCCGGTGCGGCCAAAACCGGTCTGCACTTCGTCGGCGATGCAGAGTCCGCCGCTCTCCCGCGCGATCATATACGCTTCGCTCAGATAATTGCGCGCGCCGTGGGTGGCGCCGCCTACGCCCTGGATCGGCTCGGCAATGAACGCGGCGATCTTTCCCGGTGTGGAGTAGCGAATTGTTTCCCGAATCTCCGCGGCGCTCTTGCTGGCGATTTCCTCTGGCGTGCCGCTGAACGCGCTGCGATAAGGATCCGGACTGGCGACGTGGTGGATGCCGAACGCACTTGGGATCGGGTACTTCCAGGTGTTGTGGGACGTCAGACCCATCGAGCTCGGGCTGCCGCCGTGATAACCGTTGCGCAGCGCTATGACATCAGTGTTGCCGGTATAGAGCCGCGCCATGGTAACGGCGAGATCATTCGCCTCGCTGCCATCATTGACGAAGTAGGTGACGTCCAGACCTTTCGGCATCTTCGACGCCAGCTTCTTCGCCAGCAGGGGCATGTTCGGATGGAGATAGATCGTCGTCGCGTGTTGTAACGTCTCCACCTGCCTGGCGATTGCGGAGACCACTTTCGGATGGCAATGGCCGCAGGACACGGTCACGATCCCGGCGAACATATCCAGGTAGCGCTTCCCTGTCTCGTCGAACAGCCACTGCATGTGGCCTTCCACGATCATGAGTGGCTCGCCGTAGAGCGTGAAGATCGCGGGGTTGGTGTACTGGCGACGCATCTTCAGCAGCTCATCGCGCGACGGGCCGACATACGCCCGCGGAACGTGGTCGGTAGCCGGCATCTTCGGAAACGCGACCGGATCTCTGGAGGTGGCGCCTTTGCGCGTGGTCGAGGGGGATGAAAGCGGCGCAGGTGTGGCGGTCACGTCTACGCCCTCGCCGTGGTTTCGGACTGCGGCGCCGCGTAGCCTTCTACGGTCTCGTAGCCGGAGTGGTAGTCCGCGGCATCGGGCCGGCGAATGTCCGACTGCGATACGATTCTGTCGCGTCGAATTCCCCTGAAATCCTCGACGTTGTTGTAGCCGTCCGTTGCGTGTTGCTCCATGAACCGGTCGAGGCCGGCGAGCAGCTTCCTGATGACGTTGGGTCCTACCGCCTGATCCAGCATCGCAGCGGTGCACACCTGGACCGTTCCGCATCCAAGCAGGAAGTAGGAGAGTGCCTGATTGAAGTCGGAGATTCCACCAATGCCCGAGAAGCTTCTGTCGGGGAACGCCTTGGTCAGCTGGGCCATCTTCGCGAGAGCCAGCGGCAGAATCGCGGGGCCGCCGAGCCCACCGCTCGAGACGAACCCATCGACATTGATCTCGAACTCCAGGGTCTCAGGATCGATGAGTGGTATCGATGGAAAAGTGTTCGACGAGACTATGGCGTCAGCGCCGCCGCGAAAGCACGCCGCAGCCTCGACGACGATGTCGGCGGTAGCGGGAGTGAGCTTGCACCACACCGGAACCCTGGCGACTTCCTTCACGGCTTCAGTAACGACCGAGCACAGCCCCTGATCCTTGCCGATGTTGGATCCCATGTCACGCCGGTCCATGTGTGGGCACGAGAAGTTAAGCTCGAGCCCGTCGGCTCCTTCTCCCTGCGCTGTCTCCGCCAGTTCCTGCCAGTGCTTGAGCTCCTTGTCGTTGCCGGAGCCCGCCATGATGGATGCAATGAGCACCTTGTTCGGAAACGCCTCCTTGATACGGCGAATGCGCGGCGCCCACCACTCCAGCGTCTTGTCGGAGATGAGCTCCCAGTTCCACGACGAATGCAGCGCGGCCCCTGAACGTTTCTTCATGGAGACGTTGGCGTCGTCCGGAGTGGTGCGCATGAACTTGGCTTTCGCACCGTACACATTGACCA
Source organism: Gemmatimonadaceae bacterium (assembly GCA_036514115.1). Lineage (GTDB taxonomy): Bacteria > Gemmatimonadota > Gemmatimonadetes > Gemmatimonadales > Gemmatimonadaceae > UBA4720. The sequence continues at coordinate 1,531 of DATBXT010000125.1, read as the reverse complement.
CCGGATGGAGGCCGATCGTTTTCGTAACGACGCCGCCCCAACCCGCCTCGAACGCGCGCATGATGTTCGATTCCGATTCGGTAGGCGGAGCCGATGACAGCAGAAACGGATTCTCGAACTGAATCCCGGTAAAGCTTACGGAACGATCAGCCATGCGTCCTCCAAAGTTTACGCGCGGTGCACCGCCGTCAGGACATCCAGTTGGTGCCCGCTTCCTTGTTCCACTTGGTGGTCATCTTCTTGGACTGCGTCCAGAATTCGATCGACCCGCGGCCGGTGATATCCCCGACACCGAACTTCGAGTCATTCCAGCCGCCGAACGAAAACGGCTCGCGCGGGACCGGGACACCCACATTCACACCGACCATTCCGGCGCCGGCGCGCTCCATCACGTAGCGCGCTGTACCCCCGCTCTCCGTGAACACGGACGCGGCGTTCCCATAAGGCGATGAGTTCTCGACCTTCAGCGCTTCATCGACGTCCTTTGCGCGAATGATCACCAGCACGGGGCCGAATACTTCGTCCTGGGCGATGCGCATGTCCGGCGTGACATTGTCGATGATCGTCGGGCCGATGAAGAAACCATTTTCTTTTCCTTTGACGACCGCTTTGCGCCCGTCGACCAGCACCTTCGCGCCGGCGGCCTCCGCATCGGCGATGTACTTCTCGATCCGCTCTTTAGCCGCCGCCGAAATAACGGGCCCGATGTCCCGGCCCGGCACAATCTTCTTCGCGGCCTCCACCATTTTCTGAATGATGTGATCGGTCTTCGCCACCGCCACCATAACCGAAGCAGCCATGCACCGCTGCCCGGCACAGCCGGACATCGAGGCGACGACATTAGTCGCCGTCATCTCCTGTTCAGCGTCGGGCATCACGATCAGGTGATTCTTGGCGCCACCGAGCGCGAGACAGCGTTTTAGCGTAGCCGTGGAGCGGCGATAGACGATCTTGGCCGTCTTGGTCGAGCCGACGAAACTCACCGCGGCGATCCCCGGATGATCGCAGATCGCTTCCACTGCTTCCTTCCCGCCGTTGACGATCTGTAGCACCCCTTCCGGCAACCCAGCTTCCTTGAGCAGCTCCGCGATTCTGCCCGCGCTCAGGGGGACGAGCTCTGACGGCTTGAGAATCATGCAATTGCCGAGTGCGATCGCGTTGGGAATCGACCAGTTCGGCACCATGTTCGGAAAGTTGAACGGCGTGATCGCGGCGACGACTCCGAGTGGATAACGCTCGATCCTGCATTCGACCCCGCGACTCACCTCCAGTACTTCACCTGGCGCTATCTGGGGGAGCGAACATGCGAACTCACAGAGCTCCGCCGATTTGAGGACTTCTGCGCGGGCCTCGGCTGCGACCTTTCCGTTTTCCTCGGTGATCAGAGCGGCGAGCTCGTCGATGTTTTTCTCGAGGAGCGTTTTGTATCGGAAGAAGACCTGGACGCGCTCTTTGATCGGCGTCGCCGACCAGCCCGGAAAAGCGCGCTGCGCACCGGCGACGGCCGAGTCAACGTCGTCCTGGGTAGACA
>DATBXT010000124.1:0-4344 GCA_036514115.1 Gemmatimonadaceae bacterium | reverse complement strand
CGTTCGCTGCAGCTCCCAATTCGGCTGACGAAGGATCAGCACGTTGTCATATGGCTCGACGGTGACCTCCGCGCTGGGACCTGACGCGGCGGGGAGTCCGGGCGGGCCGAGGTATTTGCCATCGGGGCCACGCTCGAAGATGTAGCTCGAATCCAGAGGAACGCGGAACGTCGCCGCCGTGGCTCCGCCCGCGCGATTCGCCGGGAGTCGCGCGATCTCCGCTTCGTTAAGCAGAGCGCTCTGATCCAAGCCGCCCGCGAGCAACACCAGGTCGCGAACAGTCATACCTTCGCGGTAAGGGAACTGGCCACTTTTGTGGACTGCGCCGTTGATCGCGACGTATCGCGTCGGCCGGAATTCTGAAGTCGAGAACACCCGAATCTCGTCGTCTTCCTGAAGCGGAAAGTCGTTGATGACGGCGCCCGTGGTATCGTGGAGCGCGGCGCGCAATTGCAGTCGCGAAGAATCCGGCTGTGTCCGGGTGATCAGAACCTGGCCGAGGTACACGTCAGGCCTTACTCCGCCGGCGAGACGCAGAGCATCGGAGACTTTCATTCCGGGCAACAAGCCCTGACTTCCGGGTGACCAGACATCACCGGTGACCTGGATGCGATTGCGAACGCGAGAAGCGACGGAGAAGACCCGAATCACGTCACCGTCGAGGACCGGAACGCTTGGACCGCCGCCGGATGCGAATGCATCGGACACAATCTCGGTGACGATCCGGTCCCGACCGCCGGGCACCCGCTGCTCCGGCGGAAGGATCCGCTCGATCTGCACACGACGTCTGGCAGCGGTGGCGGTGAATCCACCCGCATAACGCAGCGCATCCGCCAGTGTCTCGTTCCGTTTTATCTCGTACGTCGCCGGCCGTGCGATTTCGCCCACAATTCGGACTCTCGCGCCGTGTATGGGAACGAAAACGAGATCGCCGTTGTTGAGACGAGCGTCGTGCGCAGTATTGCCGTTCAATAGATAGTCGTACACGTCGAGTGTGTCGACAGCGACACCACCCCGTCGGATCAGCACGTTTCTCAAGCTTCCGTTGTCGGTTGGACCGCGCGCAGCATAGAGCGCACTGAGTGCGGTTCCCGCGCTCGAGACACGATAACTGCCGGGCCGCACGACGTCCCCCGTCACGAAAATCTGCTGGCTTCCCAGACGCGCGGGTGTGATGTAAAAGTGAGTCGTCGCACCAGCGCCACGCCGCACGCCTGAGTACACTCTGCCCAACCTGGAATAGAGCACGTTCTCCAGTTCGCCCAGGGTCAGGTTGTTGACCCAGATCTGGCCAACCTGCGGGACGATGATGAAGCCTTCACGCGTGACGTCGAGCGTGTACGACTGCTCCACATCGCCGGTGAGCACCAGCACCAGGCGGTCACCAGGTTTGATCCGGTAGCTCGCATCGACGGGACCCGAGAGGTTCGGATCGAATTGGCTGCTCGCGTTTCGGAAGAAATCGAGTCCGAAGATGACGAAGCCGCTATCGGCGTCCAACCTGCGCGTCAATAGACCGCGCCGGAGTGAGTCCTCCTGCGCGGCGCACGCCTGGACGGCAGTCCTTCTCTTGTCGTTGAGCCTGCGGCGGTTCTGGGTCGTATCGATAAGGCCGCTCGGCAGCGTGTCGCTCACCACCAGCGTGTCAGTGTTGATTCCGCAGCGGAGAAGGGCCAGGTCCGTGGTGTCCACAATTCCGAGCTGTCCGATCGCGGAGAAAACGTCGTCCGTCGTCGCCGTGCTGTCGGCTATTCCCGTGGCGCCAGGCAGGTAGGCGTCGAGCAGTGTCTCCGGGTAGCCTTCCGCTCGTAAGCGGGCCCGCACCTGGTCCGGCGTCAGTCCACTGGACATGATCCGCTGCCGAAGCTGCTGCAGCAGCGCGGGGTTGTTCTGCAGCATCTGCTGCGCCTGCGCAGGCGTGGGATTTTGCGCCGACAACGACAAAGGAGCGCCTGCGAGAGACAGGGCAGCGAAAACCAGAAGCGACTCGAGCTTCGAAACAATCATCGAAATTTGTGGATGGATGAGCGTACGGATGGACATGGTCACGCAGGGACTCGAACCCTGGACCTCTGCTGTGTGAAAGCAGCGCTCTAACCAGCTGAGCTACGCGACCCGATGACAGGCTCCCGTATCGGACCGCCGGGACCCAAAATCGATTATAACTTTATACGGCAAACCGCTTTAGCGGTAGAGATAAATGGGCCCTGCAGGACTCGAACCTGCGACCGTCGGATTATGAGTCCGCTGCTCTAACCGACTGAGCTAAGGGCCCGTGCGCTCCAATATACAGAGCCTTCACGGGTTTTTCGATTTCACCGGCAAGCTTTAGATTCCGGCTCGGCGGCGCCTCAAACGCCGCGACCGCTCACCCTGACCGGTAACGCGTGGCGATAAACAATTCCGACCAGGACTGGGAGCGTTTCGCAAAGACTGATCCATACTTTGCGGTTCTGACCGCGCCCGAGTTTCACGGCGACTTGTCGGGCCCGGCGCGTGAGAAGTTCTTCCAGTCCGGCGAAGATCATATCCAAACCATGTTGTCGATCGTTCGGGACCGGCTGGATCCAACATTCGCTCCCGTGCGTGCGCTGGATTTTGGCTGCGGTGTCGGCCGGCTGCTGATCCCGCTCGCCGCACGATGCCGCGAGGTCACTGGTGTCGACGTCTCACCTTCCATGCTGGCCGTCGCTAGGCGGAACTGCGACGCTGCTGGAGCCACCAGTGTGGCCCTCGTCCAGGGCGACGACGATTTGTCGAAGGTGAAGGGCAGCTTCGACTTCATTCATTCGTACATCGTGCTGCAGCACATTCCCGTCGAGCGTGGCGAGCGCATCGTCAAACGCCTGGCGACGATGCTTGCGCCTGGTGGGGTCGCTATGCTACAGGTTCCTTACAGCTCTGGCCGAGCGAGTGCCACGAGTCGATTGATTTACTGGGCCCGTCTCAATGTGCCGGGTGCGAAGGCGGCGCTCAATCTCGCCCTTGGACGCGCGGCGAGCGCGCCCGTGATGCAGATGAACGCGTATTCACTGACACGACTTCTCGATCTTCTGCGCGACGAAGGCTGTCACGAAACCCACGTTCGATTCAGTGACCACAGTGGAGCGCGCGGTGCGCTGTTGTTCGCACGAAAATCCAACGCGCCTCTCTTCACTTAGCGCGTGCGCGAACCCGCCTGCTAGAAGTTGATGCTCCAGCGCGGTTCGACGGCAACTTTGACACGTCCCTCGAAGGCTGTGCTCGTTGCCCCGGGTACGTGACCGTCGTTGGTGTTGTGATTGACGCCGACGTCGCCCGACACTTCCAGCTCCCGGTGGCTCCACGCACCGCTTAGCCCGGCGCGTGTAACGCCCATAACCACACCGCTGAACATTCCGGGGGTCGTCGCGTAGTCGACTGGAAGTGGGAAGGGCACGTTGTAACCGCCTTCGCCCTGCCGACGGTGCGCGGCGTAGAGTCGCAGCGGCATCCGAGGGATGAGGCCCAGGTCCAGCCCGAGCCTTAGCTCGTCGTAGTCGGCGAAACCCCGGCCGAGTCCGACACCGAACACCACGTATTTTTCCGAGGGATTCTTGTTGTTGTAGGCCAGGTTCGACACCCGCGTGTACGACGCGAACCACCTCTGGTCATAGGTGAGCGGCAGGCCCTCCGCGGAAAAGGTCATCGCGTAGGACGACGGCTGCTTGCACGCCGGATCGCAGCTGTGATCTATCTGCACATCGTCGATCAGAAGCTGCCCGGAGTACGTTCCGAAACGGCCCGAGCGAAACGCAAACTCGCCACCGAGTCCAAGGTTTCCTTCCTCGTTTTCGGTGCGCCACGACAACCCGTATATGTTGAAAGGATTCACCAGGCTCAGCTCGAATCCGCGACCCGCTCCCGCGTACACGTAGCTCTCACTCGCGGCGAGCTCGAGGTTCTTCCACTTCGCGGCCAGTCGGTGGATCGAGAAGTATCGCTCGATCGCCGGCGCCGGCGCGGCGACGCTGTCGTCCAGTCGGGCGATCACGGTCGACCAGTGCAGTTTGTCGCTGCCGATGCGTCCGTAAAGGTGGTCGTAGGTATACGCGTAGTTGCCGAGCATCAGGCCAGTCGAAGTCGGCGGGCCCCAGTTGCGTCCGACGCGTCCGAACGACAGCTCGGCGTATTTCCATTGTCCACCCACATAACCGTCTTCGGTCCGCGCGTTGAGGCTGCGATCCTTTCTGCCGGCAAACTCGGGATCGACGTTCAGCCGGGTATCGATAATCGCGCGAGTGAACCCGACCACGGGTCCGCCGGCCATCACCAGTCGAAGGGATCCGCCCGGCTTAACATCGTTGGCGCTGTCGGCGAGCATGA
>DATBXT010000123.1:0-17675 GCA_036514115.1 Gemmatimonadaceae bacterium | reverse complement strand
CGACCGGCAGACCTTCGTGGTTGATGCGCGCGAGCAACTTGTCGTGATCGTCTTCGCGCTGTGATCCGCCGATGATCTCGCCGTACCCCTCGGGCGCCAGCAGATCGTCGCAGAGGACAGTCCGCGGGTCGGCGGGGTTTTCCTTCATATAGAAGGCCTTCGCTTCCTTCGGGTAGTTGTAGATGAAGACAGGGCGGTCGTGCCCTTCCACGAGAAGCGATTCGTCTTCAGCGCCGAGGTCGTCTCCCCATTTGACCGAGCTGCCTTTGCCCTGAAGGATCTTCACGGCTTCGGTGTAGTCGATGCGGGGAAATGGAGGCTTGATGGTTTCCAACTTCGAAACATCGCGCTCCAATTCCTTGAGCTCGGGTTGACGACGCTCCAACGCGCGCGCCACCAGATAGGAAACGAATTCTTCCTGGAGGCGCATGTTGTCGTCAGAGTCGTTGAACGCGACCTCGGGTTCCACCATCCAGAATTCGGTGAGGTGACGGCGGGTCTTCGACTTCTCGGCGCGGAAGGTGGGACCGAAGCAATAGATCTTGCCCAACGCGGCAGCGGCAGCCTCACCATACAACTGGCCAGTCTGCGCGAGGTACGCCGTGCCTTCGTCGAAGTACTCGGTTCCGAACAATCCGCTCCGTTCTCCGATGGCGGCAGTCAGAATGGGCGTATCGACGAGAGTGAACTCACGCTCGTAAAAGAAATCCCTGATCGCCTGCTCCACCTCGTGCCTGATGCGGGCAATGGCGCGCTGGCGCGGCGTGCGCAGCCAGAAATGGCGGTTGTCGAGCAGGAAATCGATCCCGTGCTCTTTGGGCTGGATCGGATAGTCGATCGGACTGGCGCCGTAGATAGTGAGCTGGGTGACACCCAGCTCGTATCCGCCCGGCGCACGCGCATCAGGACGGACCTCGCCCTCGATCTCGATGGATGTCTCCTGGGTCAGCTTGCCAAACGCATCCCAGCTCTCCGCAGGTACCGCGCTTTTGACGAGCACAGCCTGCAGCAAGCCGGTGCCATCGCGCATGACCACGAAAGCAACCTTGCCTGACGATCGAAGGTGGGTGACCCAGCCCCGCACCCGCACTGTCTTACCGGCGTGTGACGGCAGCTCGGAAATTCGGGAGTGTCTTGCGTCGGTCATTTGCTGCGTTGTGTAGGCGTTCGGCGGGCAAACTAGGCGGATTCGAGAAGTAGTGCAACCGCGTCGGAGTACAAACTTTACGCTTGACAAGCTCTGCACTCGAAAACATTGTAGCCGCGTTTATGAAACAGCGTTCCAATACTCACCCATTGACCGGAACTCGCGCTGTGGTGCGCGCGATCACCGTGCTGAAGGCTCTGGGGCGCTCGACGAACGCCTACGGCATCACCCAGCTGGGCGCGGCCACGGGATTGAGCAAGGCAACTGTGTTCCGCCTCCTTGGTGCGCTGGAGAACGAAGGCATGGTCGCCCGCGACGGCTCGAGCGGCGCGTACCGGCTCGGCCCCCAGGTAATCTCACTCGGCGCATCGGCGCTCTCCACGACCGATCTGCGGGCAATCGCGCATGACGAGCTGGTGCGACTCACCAACGAGTCCGGTGAAACGGCGACGCTGGAAGTGCTGACCGACGGCGAAATCGTCATCCTCGACGAGGTGCAGGCTCGATTCCTCTTCGGCGCTACGCCGGAAATCGGCAGGAGCTGGCCCGCGCACGCGACTTCGACGGGCAAGCTTCTCATGGCGCTCTCCAATCCAGCGCCAGCCGTTCCGCGTCTGAGCAGGCTGGCCACCCGAACGATCACGTCGAAAGCGGATTTCGAGCGTGAGCTCGCGAGGATCCGCCACGCCGGGTACGCATCGGCGGTCGACGAGCTCGAACCCGGTCTGGTGGCGATGGCCGCGCCTGTCCGAAATCACCTTGGTTATGTCGTCGCCGCTCTCAGTCTCAACGGGCCCGGCACCCGACTCGGTCCAAAACGGAGACGCGCGCTCCTTCCCAAACTTTGCCGGGCGGCTAACCGCGTATCTCGCAGGCTGGGCGCGTCAGTGCGGTCGGGCACATTCAACCGAAAATCACCAGAGATCTCTTGAACCAGTCAGACCTTACCCGCGCGCTGGCGATCGTTAAGCTGGCAGCGCTGGGTTTTCTGTGCGCTCCGATTGGAGCATCGTCAGCACAGTCGGTAAAAGCGCCGAAAGCGACTGTCGATGTCCCGGTCAAAGGAACACTGCTCATCGTCGGCGGCGGCTCCCAGCCCGGCGATCTTGTCCGTCATTTCGTCGATCTGGCCGGCGGACCCGGCAAGGCGCGCATTGCTATCCTGCCGATGGCGACGTCAGACGCGGTCGCCACGGGCGCCGAGAAGGAGGCACAGCTCGATAGTCTGGGCGCCGACTCCTTCGTGCTCAATTTTTCGCGCGAGCATGCCGACGACGACTCCCTCGTTCGGAAATTGAGCACTGTCACCGGGGTGTGGTTTCCCGGCGGCGACCAGTCGCCTCTGGCCGCAGCGCTTCGCGGATCGGCCGCCCTGCGCGCAATCCACGAGCGCTATCGCGCCGGAGCGGTAATCGGTGGAACGTCCGCTGGCGCCGCGGTGATGAGCGACTCGATGATCACCGGCAACCAGTACTGGCCAGGGATGACCGCTGCCGTCGACTCGCCGTACTTCGCGCGGATAGCCCGACACTCGGTAGAAATCGTACCCGGGCTCGGATTCATACATAACGCGATCATCGATCAGCATTTCATCAGGCGACAGCGCGAGAACCGCCTTTTCAGCGTGGTTCTCGAGCGGCCGCAGTTTCTGGGAGTCGGCATCGATGAGGGTACCGCTCTCCAGGTAACGCCCGGCGGGCGATGGATGGTGTTGGGCAAAAGCGCGATAATCATTCTTGACGCGAGGGGGTCCCGCATCACATCCTCAGTGCAGCCGATTCTGGGCGCTGCGAGCGTTCGATTGTCGGTCCTACCATCGGGCAGCACGTTCGACCCAGGAAGCGGCGAGGCTACGCTTCCAGGCACACATTGATCGCGGCGTTTTTCGCCGAACCAGTCCGGTGATCTAGTTCACCGGCGTAGTAAACCGTTTTATCCAACGGAGGGGGAAGTATGAGGAACTTGAAAGTTGGATGGATGTTGTTCGTGCTCGCATTGATGGCGTTTGCAGTGCCATCGAGACGGGCGGAGGCACAGGCCGGCGGTACCGTACGCGGCACCGTTCTCGATTCTACCTCGGCGCAGCCCGTGGCAGGCGCGCAGGTTTCGCTCGTCGGAACCAACCGCACCACCTATACGGACGCCTCGGGTGTCTACCGGTTCACCGGAGTCTCTGCTGGACCAGCGACGGTAAGAGTGCAGCGGATCGGGTTCGCCCAGCGCACGGCGACGGTCAACGTTACGGAAGGTGCCGTAGCGTCGGCTGACCTGCTGATGCAGTCGGTAGTTACCACGCTGTCACAGGTCGTGGTAGTCGGCTACGGATCGAGCAATCGAGCCGAAGTGACCGGCGCACTGTCCACCGTTTCAGGCAACGACACCCGCAACACCCCTGTCGCCGGCATCGATGCCGCGCTCCAGGGCAAGGCAGCCGGTGTGCAGGTGACTCAGAACGCTGGCAACCCGGGCAACGGCATCTCGGTTCGTGTTCGCGGATCCGCATCGCTGACCGCCGGCAATCAGCCGCTGTTCGTCGTTGACGGTCAGCCGATTCAGACCGACGATTTCTCCCAGGTCGGATTCGGCGGTCAGGACCTGACGGCTGTCACAAGCATCAACCCCGACGAAATCGAGTCGATCACCGTCCTCAAGGACGCTGCCTCGGCCGGTATTTACGGGTCGCGCGCCTCAAACGGCGTGGTGCTCATCACGACCAAGCGCGGCATCTCCGGCACCAATCGCGTCACCTTCAACGGCTACACCGGCTGGCAGAAGCCGGAGAAAGTCATGAAGATGCTGACGGGTCCCGAGTACGTGGCATACATGGCGGAAGGAATGACCAACGATGGTTACACCCCTGCCGAGATAGCCGCGACCGGCTTCCAGGTAGGCGTTGACGACCAGTTCTCCACCAACTGGCAGGACGCAATTTTCCGTACCGCGCCGGTTCGCGATGCTAATCTTGGCTTCACGGGCGGAACGGGCCGGATGAAGTACTACCTGTCCGGATCGTACTTCGGCCAGGAAGGCGTCGCTCTCGGATCCAACTACAACCGCGCCAGCGGCCGCGCGAACGTCGACGTCGAGCCAAGCGACCGGCTTGCCATCAGCGCTTCGCTCGCCCTCACGCGTGAGACGAATTACCGCGTAGTCGGCGACAATACCATCGTCGGCGTCGTCGCAAACTCGATCGCCGAGCAGCCGAACGTTCCGATCTACGACACGCAGGGAAAGTTCAGCACCTTCGATTCCAACGGTCTCCAGTACGCGAATCCCGTTGCAATCGCGACGTATGATCAGAACCCGACGACCACGCAGCGGGCTCTGGCCAACATCGAGGGCCGCTATAACCTTTCGAACTGGGTCCAGTTCACCGCTCGCGCGGCGGGCGATCAGCTCGTATTGCACGAGCGTCTCTGGGGCTCACCGCTCGTCGTGGACGAGAACGGTGGCGTTGGCGGCGACGCGTATTCCGGCTACAACACCGGCAACCGCTTCGTCGGGGAAACCTTCTTTACCCTCAGCCCGTGGGCCGGCAGCAGCAGGGGCAACCTCACCGCGACCCTCGGCGCGAGCACCGAACGCAATCAGCAGGAGCTCAACCTCGTTCACGGCCAGGGCTTCAGCAGCCCCGAGCTGCACGACGCGGGCAACGCGACGACCGTCGTCAGCTACGACGCGTCGCGAACGAAGAACAATCTGGTTTCGTACTTCGCGAGAGCGAACATCGACCTCGCTGACCGCTACCTGGCGAGCGCCAGCCTTCGCGCTGACGGTTCGTCGAAGTTCGGTCCGAACAATCGGTATGGCGTCTTCCCGGCTGCATCACTTGGCTGGGTGATAACCCAGGAGCCGTTCCTCCACCCGTTGAGCCGACTCGGTTCAATCAAGCTCCGCGGCAGCTATGGCCTGACTGGAAACCAGGGTATCAGTGACGCCGCGTATCGCGCCGTCTACGGCAGCGCGAATTATGGCAAAGTCGCCGGTATCGCTCCCTCGGTGTTCGGCAACAACGATCTGAAGTGGGAGCAAACGAAGGAGCTCGACCTCGGGCTCGATTGGACAATGTTCGACGGCCGTGTTGGAATCGCGACCGACCACTACACCAAGAAGACTTCAAACCTCCTGGTGTCGCGTCCGGTTTCGGCCACAACAGGCTTCACCAGCTTCACCGACAACGTCGGCAACATCGAGAACAGGGGTTGGGAATTCGAGCTGACCACGGACAACATTCGTGGCAACGGCTCGGGCAGCTTCTCGTGGCAGACGAGTCTCAACTACTCGACCAACAAGAACCGCGTCACCGCGCTGTACCACGACCAGCCGATCAACAGTGGCATCGACGGAATCAATCGCGTTGAAGTCGGCCAGGCCCTTGGATCGTTCTATACGCTTCGCTTCACCGGCGTAGATCCGCAGACGGGCGACGCCACGTACCTGGATGTCAACGGCGACGGTGCGATCAATTCGGACGATCGCGTCATCGTCGGCAATCCACAGCCGACTTACTGGGGCGGATTCACCAACACTTTCGGCTTCATGAACTTCGATCTGCGCGGCACGATCCAGTTCAGCGGCGGCAACAAGATCTTCAACGGCATCCGCGAGTTTGCGGATGAGGGCGGATTCTTCCGCGACAACAAGTTCGCGTATGTCCTCAATCGCTGGCAGAAACCCGGCGACATAACCGACGAGCCGCGTCCGAGCTGGGATGGCAACTCACAAGCCTACCTCACCTCGTCGCGAATGGTCGAACCTGGATCGTACGCCAGACTCCAGGACCTGACGATTGGCTACAAGCTGCCAGTCGGCATGTCGCGCGGACTGGGGATGCAGAACGCCAGGCTGTACGTAGCCGGCCGGAATCTGCACACCTGGACCAAGTTCTCGGGGTACAACCCGGACGTAAACAGCAACGGCTCCGGATCGAACATCTCGCTCGGCACCGAATTCTACTCGTATCCTCTCGCGCGCAGCTGGTCTGTGGGCGTGAGCAGTGAATGGTAAGGTTGCCCATATGAGAAACCTCAACCAACAGATGCATCAACTCATGCGAAATAAACTATTTCTGCTTTTCGGCGCTGTCGCGCTGAGCGCGTGCAGCAACGTGCTCGACGTTCCGCCGACCAGCTCTATTCCGTCGGAGACGGCGATCACCGACGCTGCCGGCGCCGAGGCCGCTCTGGCCGGCGCATACGCAGGGCTTCAGGCGAACGGACTGTACGGCCACACGCTGCTCGATTGGACGGAAGTCCTTTCTGACAACGGCAGGTTCGTCGGCACTTTCGACAACTATGGCGATGCAGACGCCAACCAGTTGCGCGCGGACAACGCTTCGGTCACTTCGATCTGGGACGCGGCGTATTCCGAGATCAACCGCGCGAACGAGCTGATCAAAAACGTTCCGAACGTCACTGATCTGGAGGCCGGAAGAAAGAACGAGATTCTCGGTGAGGCTTACTTTCTCCGCGCGCTCACCTATCACAACCTGATCAAGTTGTTCGGCGGCAACAGCACGCTTGGAGTTCCACTTCGCCTCGAGCCAGTCGGCTCGGACGGTGTGGGTGACGTCACCCGCGCCTCGCGGGCCGAAGTCTACACGCAGATCCTCGCTGATCTGGCGCAGGCGTCGCAGCTGATCACCGACGATTCCCAGACCCGTCAGGCTTCCATTGGTGCGGTGAAGGCGATCGAGGCTCGGGTGCGTTTGTACAACGGCGACTATGCCGGCGCGGAAGCCGCCGCAGCTGCGGTCGAAGCGATGGGTTATCAGCTCGCCCCGAAGTTCAGCGATCTGTTCGATGCTCAGGGCAACGACACTCCGGAAGACATTTTCCGAGTCGAGTTCACCCCGACTCAGGCACAATCGGTGAGCTTCTATTATCTGGCAAAGTCACTGGGTGGGCGGCGCGAAGTAGCGCCGACAACCGGCGCCGCAGGCATCATCGCAGCGTTCGATCCTGCATCTGGCGGCAGTATTGCCAACTACCATCCGACGGACGCGCGTGGCATTTGGTCGATCGCACTTGCCGGCTCGACGACCTACGCGGCCAAGTTCAGAAACCCAGGCGGCGACGAAGACATACACGTCATCCGCCTTGGCGAAGTAATCCTTATTCGCGCCGAAGCACTGGCAAGACTGGGCCGCGTGCCGGAAGCGATTGCTGAATACAATCGCCTGAGAGTGCGTGCCGGCGTGGCGCCGGATCCGTTGACGCTGACCCAGGCGCAGGCCCTGGCAGCAATCGTTCGCGAGCGTCGTCTCGAGCTCGCATTCGAGGGAGACCGGTGGCCGGATCTCGTCCGTCTCAACGCTCTACCCGCTTCAATCGATCCGAACCAGGCCTTGCTGCCGATTCCACAGGCCGAGCTCGACGTATCCCCGAACATCCAGCAGAACCCGGGATACTAGAACTCACGGAATAACAGATAAGAAAAAAACGGCACGTCTCGATGCAGAGACGTGCCGTTTTTTCTTCTGGGGGTCAACGCCCTCTAGTCAGTCTGTAGATAAGAAGCGCCGCGCGTTCCGTTGCCGGCCCGATGGAGCGGAGGTCCACGCGTTCGTCTGGTGTGTGCGACCGCATCCCCTTCACTCCCAGTCCGTCCAGAGCGTCGACATACTCGGAGATGTATGAGATGTCGCCACCTCCCCGCTTGCCGGGATCCAGTGCCTCGACGGGGCCCTGCCCCAGCGCGCGGCTGACCGAGTCCTCAACGGCCAGCAATGCGAGATTGCCTTTGGTGGGCGGCATGGCTGGGTTTCCGTCTTCGAAGGTGATGGTGGCCTCGGTCCCCGGCAGGTGATCGGCCACAATCGCTCGCATGGAATCCCGCGCCTTCTGCAACTGATCCTGGGAGATGAACCGCAAGTCACCTCTCGCGTAAGCACGTGGTGCGATGATGTTGTCTTTGCCGGCAGCGGTCCCTGCGATCTTCGCCGAGTCGTAGGTGACGTCGGTGCCGCCCACGATCACGGCGGGATTGAAGGTGAGGTACTGCTCGGTGGATAGCTTCTCGCGGAAAGCATCGAGGATTCGCGCAGCCTCGTAGATCGCGCCGTAGCCCGTGCCAGGAGAGAATATGCCAGAGGAGTGAGCCTGGCGGGCCGTCACTGTCAGCTGCCATCCGCTGAAGCCGCGCCGCGCAACGGTTCCCTTACCGGCGTCCTCCTCGAACGCGAGGGCAACATCGCTGCGTTTGGCGGCGTCGATCAGTGGCTGGCGCGAGACCATGTGCAAGGGCCCGGCGTCCTCCTCGTCGCCAGTGAACGCAACGATTATTCGCGTGCCGTCCAGCGCGCCGACGCTCTGCAGCGCTTTCAGAGCGTAGAGAACCACCACGTCGCCGCCCTTCATGTCGGAGCTGCCGGCGCCCGCCGCCAGGGTATCCAGTCGGACGAACCGCTCACCTTCTCCCTCGAAGACGGTATCGAGGTGGCCGATCAACAGAAGGCGTTTACCGCGCGTACCTTTGCGCTCTGCGAACAGGTGACCCGCTCGGCCAACCGCGTCGGGCAGCGCGACCCAGGTTGGAGTGAAACCGATGGCCTTGAACTCAGGCTCGAAAAGCCGCCCCACTGCCCGCACACCGGGCAGGTTGAAGCTGCCGCTGCTGATGTTGACCGCCTTCTCGAGGAACGAGACCTGTTCGGCCTCGTGAGCTCGGACATAATCGCGAATCTTCTGCTCCGTCGGCGACAGTGGCATCGCCGCAACCTGAGCAAGGGCGTGTTGCGTGAAACAAGCGAGCAGCGCCAGTAGGAGACCGGAGAGCTTTGCCCGTCCGGTGACGGTATGGGTGAGGAAGGGTGTCATATGACGGAGAGTAGCGTTCGGTCGCGGTTCCGTCCACCTGGCGTGGACGGTATTTTGTAGGCTCGCCAATAGAAAATCTCTGAGATGACTTTGCGCGCCCGCCTCGGGTGGGGCCTCTTAGCCATAGCCGTGGTACTGGTGGTGCCACTGCTGCTGTCACTTCGCTCGCTCGAGCATTTATACGAGACGAGCAAGCTGCTGCGCGACCGTGAATTTGCAGCGTCGATGCTGCTGGGGTCTTTTCGTGAGCGCACTGACGACGCCCGCCGCGCCGAGGACGCGCTCCTCTTCATTCACGACCAGAAGAGCGCGACGCGCATGCAAAGCGAGATCGACAGCCTCGTGACGCTGACCGATTCGCTCGACCGCTATCGACTCGACATCCCCGCCAGCCAGATCCGCACATCCCTCGACGCGCTTCGCTCTGCAGCGCGTGAGGAGTATGCGCAGGCATCCGCCGGCCGAAGCGCGGTCGCCGAGATGATGTCGCAGCAGCGCACCAGGCCGGCCATCGCCGCCGTAGACAGCTCGCTGGGCGCCAGCGCCGCGCTGCTGCGCACCAGAACCAGACAGCGCGTCGTCGACGCCACCAACGAGACTCTCAACGCGGAAAGGCTCGTTGCCGGATCTCTCGCGATCGCGTTACTCGTTGCGCTGCTGATCGCGATCTGGCTGCTGCGTTCGATCAGCGGACCCATTCACGAGCTCGAACGCGGACTGCACGCCATTGCTGAAGGTGATCTCAGTCACCAGCTCAAAGTGCCGGAAGACGAGAAAACCGAATTCGGGCGGCTGGCGGCGAGTTACCGAACGATGGCGCGCAAGCTATCTGAGCTGGAACGTCTGCGAGCCGAGTTCGTGGGTGTCGCGTCGCACGAGCTCAAGACGCCGATCAACGTGATTGTCGGCTATCTCGATCTGATGCAGGAAGGGATCTATGGCGAGCTCAGCCCGCAGCAGAAGGGCGTTCTCGAGACTATCAACAAGCAGGCAGGCACGCTGACCAGGCTGGTCAAGCGGCTCCTCGACATCAGCCGCTTCGAGGCGAGCGGCGGCAAGCTGGATCTGCGGCAGGTGGAGCTCGAAAAGTTCTTCCGCACCCTCGAGAGCTCGTTCTCCGTGCTGGCATCGCAGCGCGACATCTCGTTCAGGGTTGATCATCAGCATCTCCCCCCGTACGCTCACTGGGATGAGGATCGCATCAACGAGGTCCTGGGAAACCTTTTATCCAACGCTTTCAAGTTCACCGATCGCGGCGGCAAGGTTTCGCTGACGGTGGCGGCCAGTGACGGGACGATTGTCAGCACGGTGGCGGACACCGGAGCGGGCATTCCTCCGAATCAGCTTCCACACATTTTTGACAAGTTTTTTCAGGCAGACAATCAGGCTTCCGCTGCCACCAAGGGCACCGGCCTCGGCCTGGCGATTGCGAAGGAAATTGTCGAAGCCCACGGCGGCCATGTCGAGGTGGACAGCACCGTCGGCAAGGGTACAACATTTGTCATTACGCTGCCGACGGAGCCTGCCGGGGCGCAGGTGAAGCGCGAGCCTACACCGGCCGGCTGAGGACATTAAATGAAGCCACGTTTCATAAGTGCGATTGTACTGCCTCTGCTCATTGGTTGCGCGCAGATCCAGCAGCTCGATCCAAACTACCGGAGCGACTGGGTCGAGACGCTGTCGCACGCGCGCCAGGCCGCCGATGCCGGAAATTATTTCGCCGCGGACAAGCTGCTCGATGAGTACGTGCGAATGCATCCCGGCACACCGGAAGCCAGCGAGACTGCGTTCTGGAAAGCTGCCTATCAGGTTGATCCAGCGAACAACCTGGGCTCGCTCTCCGGCGGGATCGCGGCCCTCGACGCCTATCTCGCCGCGAATCCGAACGGCATCTACAGGAACGAAGCGACCGTGCTGCGGCGTACCGCGGCGGCGGCACAGGGACTGACGGGCAAGTCACTTCCGGCGGCTGACAGCACAGCCCGCGCGGTGGTCAAGGATACTGTAGTAGTCGAAAGCAAGTCGCGCGACGAACAGATCGCGGCGCTGAGGGATCAGCTCGCTGCGAGCAAGGCGGAGTTGGCAAAGGCGACCGCCGAGCTGGATCGAATCAAAAAGCGACTCGCCAATCCAAGCAATTGACCGGGGTAATCACCCGACTCTGAAGAGGTCCATCGCGCGCGCGTAGCGCGCGCTCAGAACCTTTCGCACGCCCGCGTTCGGCTTGGTCGACAGGTCAGGGTCGGCAGCCAGCAGCGCTTCGGCGGCGACCGCTGCCCGCGCGTTCAAATCCTCGTCGCGGACCGGATCAGCGATTTTGAAAGTTGCTTCTCCGCTCTGCTCCTGGCCGAACAGATTTCCCATGCCGCGCAATCTCAAATCAGCTCGCGCGATCTCGAATCCGTCGTCAGTGTCTGCGAAAATTTTCAGCCGCTGGTAAGCCTCCTCACCGACATCGCCCAGCAGGATGCAGTAGGAGGCTTCGGCCCCGCGTCCAACGCGGCCGCGCAGCTGGTGCAGCTGCGACAGTCCGAAGCGCTCGGGATGCTCGACCAGCATCACGGTTGCATTGGCGACGTCGATTCCGACTTCGATCACAGTCGTTGCCACGAGGACGTCGATCTTCCCATCGCGAAACGCGCGCATGATCGTTTCGCGCTCGTCCGCGGGAACGCGGCCGTGAATCAGGGCGACAACTCTCCCCGCAAACGGACCCGCCGACAGCTGCTCGTACATCGTCGTGGCAGCCTTGAGATCGGTCTTTTCCGATTCTTCGATGACGGGATAGACCACATAGGCCTGACGTCCCTTCTCCGTCTCGCGCGTCACGAACTCGAGGATACGCTCTCGCGCGGACTCGGGGCGCATGACCGTCGTCACCGGCTGTCTGCCCGCGGGACGCTCGTCGAGCGTGCTCACGTCGAGATCGCCGTACACCGTGAGGGCCAGCGAACGTGGAATCGGGGTCGCGCTCATGAGCAGCACATCGGGTGAGTCGCCCTTGGCCGAAATGGCGGCCCGCTGCTCGACGCCGAACCTGTGCTGCTCATCGATGGTCACGAAGCCAAGCCGCCCGAAGACCGCGCTCTGCTGCACCAGCGCGTGCGTTCCCACCGCCAGCACTGGCTCTGTCCCGCCAAGCTTTTCGGCCGCTGCCTTTCGCTCGCGCGCGCCGAGGCTACCGGTGACCAACACAGGCTCGATTCCAATCGGCCCGAGGAGCTTGGTGAAAGTCCGGGCGTGCTGCTCCGCGAGGAGCTCGGTGGGCGCCATTATCGCCGCCTGGTAGCCGTTCTCCATAGCGAGGAGAGCGGCGAACAGGGCGACCACGGTCTTGCCGCTTCCGACATCCCCCTGCAGGAGCCGATGCATTTTCCGGTCGCTCGTCATGTCGTGCACGATCTCGCGCAGCGCTACTGATTGGGCGTTGGTGAGCGTGAATGGCAGCGCTTTCTTGAGAGCGCTCGTCAGCTGTCGCCGGTTCTCGAACGCGATTCCGCTGCGGCGCTCTCGCTTCACAGCATTGGCGCGACGATGAAGAATATGGACGAAGAGGAGCTCCTCGAATGCGAGCCGCGCGCGGCCGCGCGTGCCCTCATCGATCGTGGCAGGACGGTGCACCATCCTTATCGCATCGCGCAGCGAAGGAAGCCCCGCAGACTTCAGCATGTCCGTCGGCAGGTACTCGTTCATCAGTGGAAGCAACGCGTCGAGATGTGAATCGATGATCCCGCGAATGATCCGGAATGACAGTCCTTCGGTCGCGGGATAGACGGCGAGCACCTTCCCGCCTTTGACGTCGTCCTCCTCCTTTCCCAACTGAATGAACTCTCGTGGCTGCAGCTGACGGCCGTGAAAGAATCTCACGGTGCCTGTCAAAAGCATCATATCGCCCTTCTCGATCGTCCTGTCGAGAAATGGCTGGCCAGGCCATGATGCCTCGATCATCCCACTGTCGTCCTGCAGAACCGCCTGAAAGATTCGCAGCCCTTTGCGGGTGGGAATGATCCCTTTTGAGATCACCTTGCCGATGATCGTCCCATCCATTCCCGGCTCGAGCGATGCGATGGGATTGATGGTGCTGGCGTCTTCGTAGCGATGTGGAATGTGATACAGAAGGTCGCGCGCGGTGACAATGCCGAGTCGGCGCAGCATCTCCGCGCGTGCGGGTCCGACACCCTTGAGGTAATTCACGGGCATGTCGAGGTAGATCTTTCCGCCCCGCGCCTCCGTCGCTGCCGCCATCTACTGCTCGAGCACCTCGCGCGCGAAGACTTTGGGATCGAACTGCTCGAGGTCAGTCGCCTTCTCTCCAATGCCGATGAATTTCACCGGCACATTGAGCGCCTCGTGGACGGCCAGGACGATTCCACCCCGCGCCGTTCCATCCACCTTCGTAACGACGAGACCGGTTACGGGAATGGCCTCGGCAAAGGTCTTCGCCTGCGCCACGGCGTTCTGTCCGATGGTGCCATCGAGCACGAGAAGCGTCTCGTGCGGCGCGCCCGGAAGTCGTTTGCCGATCACGCGGTTGATCTTCTTCATCTCGTCCATCAGTGACCCGCTGGTGTGAAGGCGTCCGGCGGTATCCACGATCACGACATCCTTGTCGCGACTGATTCCCGCGTCCACGGCGTCGAACGCCACGGCGGCTGGGTCCGAGCCGGGTTTGCCGCCGACAAAGTCGGCGCCGGTCCGTTGTGCCCAGGTTCGCAGCTGGTCGATCGCTCCCGCCCGAAAAGTGTCCGCCGCTCCGACGAGAACCGACATCTTATTCGCGATGAGCAGGTCGGACAGTTTCCCGATGAAGGTCGTCTTGCCCGCACCATTGACGCCTACGACGAGGATGACCGTGGGAGGCGCCGGAGCCTTCATCGGGCGTGGATCACTGCTACCGGAGGCGAGAGAGGCCTCTATCGCGTTCTCAAGCGCCGCAAGGAACTCGTCCTGGGACTTGATCAGCCCGCGCTTTGCCTGCCCTTCGATCTCCGCGACAAGACGCATAGTGGTCGGCACGCCGAAGTCGGCCTCGAGAAGCACCTCCTCGAGCTTTTCCAGAGATCCCTGAATCGAGCCTGACCGGGCGATGGCACCCACATCGGTCAGTGCGACGTCTTTTATCTTCGTCCACAGCGTGCGGGTGGGGACGTCGCCCGCGCGCCGGAGTAATCTGCCTGCCATCTGAAAGGAATTTGGTGGAGGGCGAAAAAAAACCCGGACATGAGTCCGGGTTTCAAGATAACGTTGCGGGCTTCCTGCGTCTTACTCGGCGATGTTTGACGCGCGAGCGTCGCTGAGGCTCGCCAGCGTCTGATTTCTCATTCTCTGAAAGAGCGAGCGCTCGTCGGCCGGAATCGGATCGCCGCTCCGACTCTGGAGAGCGAGCTTGGGATCACGAGCGACGCCGTTGATGCGGATCTCGAAGTGAAGATGCGGGCCCGTCGCCCAGCCAGTCATCCCCACAAAGCCGATGGTACTTCCCATGGCGACACGGGCACCGGTGTGCATTCCCGGCGCGAAGTTCCGCATGTGGCCGTAGCGGCTGACCATGCCGTTCCGATGGCGAATGTCGATCATGTTGCCGTAGCCGCCCTTCTGGCCCGCGAAAACCACGACGCCGTCACCGATTGCGCGGACGGGCGTGCCCATCGCGGCTGCGTAGTCCGTGCCGGTGTGATTGCGCCATTCACCGAAGATCGGATGCTTGCGCGCTCCGAAAATGCTGCTGATGCGGCGAAACGTGACGGGCGCGCGGAGGAAGGCCGAACGCAGCGACATTCCGCTGGCGTCGTAGTACTGGGCGCTTGAGGAGCCATGCGTATCGAAGTGAATGGCCTCGAGCGGGTTGTGGCCGTTCGACAGCGCCAGACGGGCGCCGATGATCTTGTTGACGATGATCGCGCCGTTGGGCTTCTGCAGCCGCTCGACGAGGACGTGGAACTTGTCGCCCTGCGAGAGGTCGCGGCTCATGTCGACCTTGTACTCGAAGATGTCGGCGAGAGACCACGCCAGCTGATGACGTGCCGAGGGCGGCAGGACGCCGACGCCGCTCTCATTGAGTGCGTTGTATAGGCTCGAACGAATGACACCGCCAATAGCCAGCGTGTCGATCAATTCGGTGTTGGAGGCTTGAATGACGAGCGGCGTGAGAACGAAATCTGCCGGCTCGAGGCCCGGTCGGGAGACGACGACGGGCTCCATTGCAAAGACCTGCTTCTTCTCGAGGCTCGGTGTAAACCAAATGGCGACCGCTGCCAGGGTCGCCACGATTACATAACTAACCGGTCGAATGCTTTGATGGTGCTTCAATCCATCTGTCTCCGAATGAACGTCGGGATCTCCATATCACTCAGATCCTGCTCTGGAGACGACCGATCGCGTTCGGGAGTCACAGCTGGATTACTCGTCGGAGTATTTCTTTTTGGAAGCTCAAGTGGTGCTCTGGTCGCGCCGTTTCCGCGGGGTGGACGGAGCGGAATCACCGGTGCGCCGCGCACGATCGGCGAGGGTGCGGCGATGAGCCCCACTGGCGGCTGGGCGGTGGCCGACTGGGGTTTATCCCGATCGAATCCGGTGGCAATGACTGTGACCCGGATCTCGCCCTGCATCGCCGGCTCGTGCACAGCTCCGAAGATGATCTCGGCGTCTTCCCCGACCGCGTCGTGGATGATCTCGTTGATCTGATGGACTTCGCCAAGGGTCAAGTCAGCCCCGCCGGTGATGTTGACGAGGACGCCGGTGGCCCCGGAGACAGAAACGTTGTCGAGGAGCGGGCTCGCGATGGCCTGCTGCGCGGCTTCGATGGCGCGGTTCTCACCGCGTCCGATGCCGGTGCCCATGAGAGCGGAGCCGCCTTCCTGCATGACCGTGCGGACGTCGGCAAAGTCGACGTTCACCAGACCAGTGACGCTGATGAGGGAGGAAATACCCTGGGTCGCATGCAGCAAAACTTCATCGGCCTTCTTGAGCGCGTCCTGGAAAGGAATTCCCTTGCCTACAACAGCAAGCAAGCGCTCGTTGGGCACGACGATCATCGTGTCGACATTCTTGCGCATCTCGGCGATGCCGAGCTCTGCCTGCCGCATACGCTTGCGGCCTTCGAAGAGGAAGGGCTTGGTGACGATGCCAACGGTCAGCGCGCCGGCTTCGCGAGCGAGCTCGCAAAGGACGGGTGCGGCGCCTGTGCCGGTCCCGCCGCCCATGCCGCAGGTCACGAAGACCAGGTCGGCATTGTGCATTGCGCGAGCGACTTCTTCCCTGCTTTCGTCTATGGCCTGCTTGCCGATCTCGGGCCGGGCGCCTGCGCCAAGACCGCGAGTTAGCTTCTTACCTATCTGAATTTTGACGTCTGACTTCGAGTTCAGGAGAGCTTGCGCGTCCGTATTGACCGAGATGAACTCGACACCTTCGAGGTGCTCCTCGATCATTCGATTGACGGCGTTTCCGCCACCGCCACCGACGCCCACGACTTTCATGCGGGCGTTCTGTGACTGGCTCTCCTCGAATTCGAATATCATCGGGTCGGAAACTCCGGCACGGCGGTCATTGTGGAAAAACTTTCTGGCGCTGGGTCGGGCTAGTATAAGCGCGTTAGTCGATTCGTACCATAGGCAAAGACGAACGGGCGCCAAAAAAAGTACAACCGCTGTCAAGCGAGTTATCCACACAGCTTTTTGGCTCCGCAATTTTATGATTTTTTCATAGTGCGCGGGTTGTGGGCGCGCTTCGTATGCGTCTCTGTTGGTGGTCGGTGAGGGTATCCTCTTCGGCGACACCGCTCGCTCGGGCGGAGCCCCTAACTGCGCTCGTTCGCTCTGCTCACTCGCGGGTCTCCTTGGTCGCTCGCTTAAGTCGCCTGCGAGGACACCCTCACCTCCCTCCACAGATCAGTAACTGCGCGCCCGGTCATCCGCACTCCGCAATCCGAGTCGCGGAGGCCGGGGCGGTGCGGATCACTCGCCGCGAAGCGGACGGGCTGGGAATCGGCGCGTTGCGCCGCGCGCGCGAAGCGCGCGTGAAGTTGGTCGTGAACGAAGTGGACTTGTTTAGGCGCAGCGTCGCTGCACAAATGCACCCTCGAGATCCCGTTGGGAAGAAGGGTGAGGGCGTCCTCGCAAGCAGCGCACTCGCGTAGCAAGAGACTCGCTCGCGCCGTTGCAGTTTGCGAGCGAGGCTCGCAGCGTGTAAGCGAGTCAGCTGCTGAAGAGGATGCCCTCGCCCTTCTGACCCGCCCAGATCCCGACCGGCGAACGATTCGCCACGGCCAAATGCGGCTAGAAGAAGTCCTCGAGCCAGGTTTTGATTTTCTTTGTGAACCTGTCCACACCTGCACCCGCGAGCACTTTGTGACGGCCGCTCGGGGCGAAGCCCGCTGCGGAGCGATGGGCTCCGTAAAGAGCGAGGCCGACGACGGTCGAGAAACGTGGGGCATCAACGGAGTCGCTGAGACCGCCGATGTTTTCCGCGGGCGCGCCGATCCTTACGCCGGTGCCGAACACGTCCGCGGCGAGCTCTCCGACTCCCTGCATCGCCGCCGCACCACCGGTTATCACCACGCCGCCGTTCAAACGCTGCGCAAAGCCCGCGCGCTGAATCTCGGCCAGCACGAGGTTGAAGATCTCGTCCATCCGCTGATGGATGATGTGGGCGAGAACTTCTCTCGGAAGCTGCCGCTCGCCCTGCGCCACCGTGCTCGGAAGCTGGATCACATC